>NZ_RAWF01000067.1:0-37827 GCF_003612075.1 Corallococcus sp. CA041A | reverse complement strand
TCCGCGCACCGTCGCGTCAAGGCTCCCCGTCCGCCGCCTCCACCCCAGGCCCCCAACCGCTACGGTCTCTACGGCGGCCGGTCGCTGGGCTCCGGACACGCGGGCGTGGGCATGGAGCTGGGCTTTCCCTTCGTGTCCGCGCGCGGCGTGTACGGTGTGCTGGAGCACCTGGACCTGGGGCTGGGCGTGGACACCGTCTACGGCCTGATGACCGAGCTGCGCGCCAGCGTCCGCTTCACCCTCCTGGACAGCGACAACGTCAGCCTCGCCTTCGTGGTGGACGGCGGCCGCGCGTTCTTCCTGCGTCCCCCGGACACCGAGGACAAGGGCGCGCGCTACCTGAGCGGCCGGCGCGACTGGAACGTGGCCCCGGGGCTGGTGGCGTCCTTCCAGGGCGACAGCCCGCGCGCGTGGCGGCCGTACCTGGATGTCCGCGCCCTGATGGCCTTCGACATGGACCCCATCCAGAAGGATCCGCTGTCCGGTGTGCCGCCCGCGTGGAAGCTGGATGCGTCCGTCCTCGTCCGGCTGGGCGCGGAGTTTCCCGTGGGTGAGAAGACGTCCTACGCTGTCTCGTTCGGTGGCGACTTCCGCAGCCGCTCCTCGGACGCGGAGTTCATGCCCACGCTGTCCGTGGGCGTGGTGTCCACGCTGTTCTGAAATCCCCCTTCCCCCTCTCGACCCGAGGTCAGCTCATGCGCGGCAGT
The DNA here is from genome assembly GCF_003612075.1 of Corallococcus sp. CA041A. Classification (NCBI taxonomy): domain Bacteria; kingdom Pseudomonadati; phylum Myxococcota; class Myxococcia; order Myxococcales; family Myxococcaceae; genus Corallococcus; species Corallococcus sp. CA041A. The sequence goes on along the minus strand of NZ_RAWF01000067.1, from coordinate 37,120 downwards.
GTCATCGGTGCAGGTTCGTTCGGAACGGCGCTCGCCAACGTGCTCGCGGTGAATTGCGACGAAGTCCGTCTGTGGGGCCGTGAGCCCTCCACCGTGGAGGCCATCAACACCCGCCACGAGAACGCCACCTACCTCAAGGGCATCCCCCTCTCCGAGCGCGTGCGCGCGACCACGGACCTGGAGGAGGCGCTGGCCGGCTCGGAGATGGTGGTGCTCGCCACGCCCAGCCACGCCACCCGTGAGGTGCTCGCGCGCGCCAAGGACTTCCTGCCCAAGAGCGTGCCGCTCGTCACGGTGTCCAAGGGCATCGAGAACGGCACGCTGCTCACCATGACGGAGCTGCTGGAGGACTGTCTGCCGGAGGAGTTCCACCCGTACGTCGCGGTGCTCTCCGGCCCCAGCTTCGCCAAGGAGCTGGCCCGTCGCATGCCCACGGTGGTGACCATCGCGGCGCACTGGGACAAGGTGGCCCAGCGCTGTCAGAAGGCGCTCCAGACGGACACCTTCCGCTCGTACACGTCCACGGACGTGGTGGGCGTGCAGTACGGCGGCGCGCTGAAGAACGTCATCGCCATCGCCGCGGGCATGGCGGACGGCCTGGGCATGGGCCACAACGCGCGGGCCGCCATCATCACGCGCGGCCTGGCGGAGATTACGCGGCTCGCGGTGCGCAAGGGCGCCAACCCGCTGACGCTCTCCGGCCTGTCCGGCATGGGCGACCTGGTGCTCACCTGCACGGGCGAGCTCAGCCGCAACCGCCACGTGGGCATGGAGCTGGGCAAGGGCCGCAAGCTGCCGGACATCCTCGCGGAGATGAAGGAGGTCGCCGAGGGCGTGAAGACCGCCAAGAGCGCGCGCGACCTGTCCCTCAAGACGGGCGTGGAGCTGCCCATCTGTGAGCAGGTCTACCTCATCGCCTATGAGGGCAAGAACGCCAAGATGGCCGTCGTGGACCTGATGACGCGCCAGCCGAAGTCGGAGCTGTCCGGCGTCTGAAGACGCCGCGAGGCGCTAGTAGCGGCGCGGCTTCGCTTCGGGGCTCGCGCCGCGCACGCGCCACACGGTGAGCCGCTCGGAGTTGGTGTGGCTCAGGACGAGTCCTTCCGTCTGCATCTCCTCCAGCAGGCGGTTCGTCTTGAGCCGGTCCAACCCGATGGTGCGGCCCAGCAGGTCGCCGGGCATGCCGCTCAGGTTGGAGCGCAGCTGGTTGATGATGGCGCGCTTGAACTCGTTCTTCTGCAGGCCGTCGATGTCCTGCGTTCTCCACGCGGACAGGATGCCCCAGCCGATGAGCAGCAGCGTCACCACGGCGATGACCGGGTAGACGATGTGGCTGTTCTTCTCGAGCAGCTCGATGTAGCCGGTGGTGATGGACGAGACGGGCCGGTCGTAGTCCGGCCCGGAGTCCTGTCCGGGCAGGCCTTCGATTTGGGCCGTCAACAAAGGGATGAGCAGTTTCAGCGCGGGAGCCAAGGCCCCCCGACTCTACGGGGAGGGCCCCCGCGCCGACAACCCGCCCACCGTCAGACGACGCCGATGGACTCGGACGCACCCTCGGCGAACAGGGTGATGTCCGCCTTGGCCAGGAGCGTGGACAGGCCCTCGCGCTTCACCGCGCTGATGGCCACGCCGCCCAGGGAGCGCAAGAGCGACTCCACCTCGTCCGCGGACAGCTGGTCCGCCTTGTTCCACACCATCAGGCGCGGCTTCTCCATCAAACCCAGCGAGGCGAGGATCTTCTCCACCGCCTCCACCTGGTCGTCGCGCGCCGGGTCGCTCGCGTCCACCACGTGCAAGAGGAGGCTTGCGTCGTACAGCTCCTCCAGCGTGGCGCGGAAGGCCGCCACCAGGTCCTTGGGCAGGTCCCGGATGAAGCCCACCGTGTCGGTGATGATGACCTCTCGCTCCTGCGGGAAGCGCAGCCGGCGGCTCGTGGGGTCCAGCGTGGCGAACAGCTTGTCCTCCGCCAGCACCTCCGCGTTGGTGATGGCGTTGAGCAGCGTGGACTTGCCCGCGTTGGTGTAGCCCACGATGGAGATGACCGGCACCTCGCGCCGGTTGCGCTGCGCCCGGCGGACGCTGCGCTCGCGGCTGATGACGTCGATGCGGCGCTCCAGGTTGGTGATGCGCTCGCGCACGCGGCGACGGTCGATTTCGAGCTTCGTCTCACCCGGGCCGCGGCCGCCCACGCCACCGCCCATGAGGCGGCTGAGCGAGTCATCCCCCTGCACCAGCCGGGGCAGCCGGTACTTCAGCTGCGCCAGCTCCACCTGCAGCTTGCCCTCGGCCGTCTGCGCGCGCTGGGCGAAGATGTCCAGGATGAGCTGTGTGCGGTCGAGAATCTTCAGGCTCGTCGCGTCTCCGATGTGCCGCCCCTGCGACGGGGTGAGGTCCTTGTCGAAGATGAGCAGGTCCACCATGGACTGCATGGAGCGCAGGTTCAGGTCCTCCAGCTTGCCCCGGCCGATGAGGTAGCGCGGATCCGCTTCGCGCTTCATCTGGAGCACGCTGTCCACCACCTCCACGCCCGCGGTGCGCGCCAGCTCCTTCAGCTCCGCGAGTGAGGACTCCGCCCGGGCGCGGTTGCCGTCCAGGCACACCGCCACCAGGATGGCGCGCTCCTTCCCGGACACGGTGCGCGCGGCGGCCTTGCGGTTGAACTCCTCCTCCAGCGCGTCCAGCGTGGACAGCAGGTCCGGCTGTTCCACGTGCACGGAGGGCAGGGTGGACACGTGCCAGAACTCGCCCGCGCCGTTCTCCGGCACCAGGTAGGCCCAGTGCAGCACGCCGGGCAGGCCTTCGTTGCCCACGCCCACGGCCGCCACGCAGTCCAGGCGCAGGAGCGCGAGGTCCGTGAGGTCGTCCTTCGTCAGGGGTTCGCTCTTCAGGTGCGTGTGCACCAGCCGCAGGCCACGCAGACGGATTTGTCCGGCGCGCGCACGGCCGATGTCCGGCAGCTCCAGCTTGTGCGCGTTGCCCACCACGACGTGCTCGATGTCGCCCTTTCGGTTGATGAGGACGCCCACCTGACGGTTGAGCTCGTGCGACAGCTCGGTGAGGTGGCGGGCAAGCTCCGCGGACACGATTTCGCGCGGATCCACGCGGCGGCGGAAGGTGTTGCGCAGCCGCTGCTGCTCGCTCGACTTCAGGCCCAGGGTGTTGCCGAAGATTTCCTTCAAACCGTTTCTCCTGGCGCGGACATCGAACGACCCGCGCTGCATTCAAGGCATTGGATGGACTGGGGCCACCCGCGTTTCATGACAAAGCCCCCCAGCCGGTGTGTCTCGCAGCCTGGTGAACAACCGGCCACGCGCGTCCTTTCCCGTTCCAGCCTACGCTGCCCCTGTGACTGATTCCGCACGCAACGCCTTGCGCGGGGCCCGCCGCGTGGTGGTGAAGATTGGGACCAACGCGCTGACGAGCGCCACGGGCCGCTTCAACCGTGCCCACTTCGACGCGCTGGGGCAGGACCTGATGTGGGCCGCCGGGGGCCGGGAACTGGTGGTGGTGTCCAGCGGCGCCATCGCGCTGGGCATGGAGCGGCTGGGGCTGCCTGCTCGCCCCCGGGACATCCCGGGCAAGCAGGCGTGCGCGGCGGTGGGGCAGAGCCGCCTGATGCAGGCGTACGAGGAAGCGTTCGGTCACGCGGCCCGGACGGTGGCCCAGGTGCTGCTCACCCACGAGGACGTGCAGGAGCGCCGGCGCTACCTCAACGTGAAGCACACGCTGGAGCGCCTGCTGGCCGCGGGCGTGGTGCCGGTCATCAACGAGAACGACACCGTGTCCGTGGACGAGCTGAAGTTCGGCGACAACGACACGCTGGCGAGCCTGGTGGCCGGCGTGGTGGAGGCGGACGCGCTGGTCCTCCTGTCGGACGTGGAGGGCCTCTACACCGCCGACCCTCGCAAGGACGCCGAAGCCCGCCTGATGCCCGCCGTGCCGCGCGTCACCGCGGACGTGCTGGCCCTGGCTGGCGACGCCAGCAGCGAGGTGGGCACGGGAGGCATGGCGTCCAAGGTGCGCGCCGCCGCTCGCGCCGCGGAGCTGGGCATCCCCTGCGTCATCACCTCCGGCGCGGTGCCCGGCCGCCTGCGTGGCGTGCTCCAGGGGGAAGCCGTGGGCACGCTCTTCGAGCCCGTCGGACGCCGCAGCGCGCGCACCGCGTGGATCGCCCACGCGCTCCGGCCCCGGGGCCGGCTGGTGGTGGACGCGGGCGCGAAGGAGGCCATCGTCACCGGCAAGCGCAGCCTGCTGCCCAGCGGCGTGACGAGCGTGGAGGGGGACTTCGGCCGGGGAGACCCGGTGGACCTGACGGACGCGGCCGGGACGGTGTTCGCCCGGGGCCTGTCCACCTACGACGCCAACGAGCTCAGGCGCATCGCCGGGCGGCGGAGCACGGACATCGAGGCGGTGCTGGGCTACCGCTACCTGGATGAAGCGGTGCACCGCGACGACCTGGCGGTGCTGTAGCCGCGGTCCACGCAAAGGCCGCCTAGATGGAGCAGGAGACGGACTTCACCGTGCCGGTCGCCGGCTCCGTCAGGCGCATCAGCGCGCGGAACTCCGGGGAGTCCACCTTCATCAGGAGCAGCGAAACCTCCAGCTCCCCAGGCACCCGGCCCAGCTGGAGCTTGCGCTCCTGGCCGTGCAGCAGGGCGAGCTGCGAGTGGCCTTCCCCTTCCGGCAGGGACAGGTCCACCTGGAGCTGGAACGAGTCGCCCTCGCCCTTGGGCGTGAGCACCAGCCGGTAGTCCGGCACGGTCGCGCCCGGACGGCGGCGCTCGGCGCGAAGGGTGCGGCCCGCTTCACCCAGCAGCTTGGGCTGGGCGATCAGCCGGCCGTCGCGCCGGACCTCCAGCGCGAAGTAGAGGGGTTCGGAGCGGGCGTGCGCCGGGGCGGAGACGAAGGCCAGCAGCACCAGCGCCAGCCCGGGAAGCCACTTCTTCAGCAGGGAGGTGCGGTCCATGGTCGAGCCCTCGTCAAAGCATCGGTCCGCCGCGTCGGCCCCACGGCAGCCAGCAAAGCCTCCAGGAGGCCCGCTGTCGCTTCTCACCCAAATCGACAATGGCCAAGGAATAACCCAGACGCGCCCCGAGTGCGAGCCCCACACCCGGGGTTGTCTGCTGGCTTGCGGACGAAACGAGGGGTACATGATGGTACCTGCTTGCCTGTTCAGGTCGGGGCGGCTATCCCCCCTTGGACGGAGCCAGTGCCCTCCGCTGTTCCCTTTCTGTTCGTTTCCAGGCCTGCCCCTTTCTCCCACCCCGGAAGTCCCCGGTCTCTTGATCTCCCGGGTCCTGTCCGCCATGGTCACCGATCACCTGAATGGACCGCACGGAACGCATCCTTGATCTCGTGGCACTGTTGCTCGACGCGCGGGAACCCATCTCGTGGGCCGAGCTGCGTGAGCACTTCCCCGCTGACTACGGTGGCTCGGATGATGCCGCGGAGCGCAAATTCGAGCGCGACAAGGCGGAGCTCGTCGAGCTGGGCTTCCCGCTGAGCTACGTGCAGGGGGACGACGAGCGGCGCGACGGCTACCTCGTCGACCGCAACGTCTACTACCTGCCGGAGGCGGACCTCACGAAGGAGGAGCTGGCCGTGCTCTACGCCGCCGGGTCCGCCGCGCTGGCGTCCGGCGCGTTCCCTGGCCGCGACGACCTGGCGCACGCGCTGCGCAAAATCGGCTTCTTCGCCGGCGAATCCCTGCCCACCCCGCGCGTGCGCATGGAGCTGGGCACCGGCCAGCAGGGCCAGGAGAAGGAGGTCTCCGCCCGCCTGGAGCAGCTCTGGGATGCGTGCTCCGCCCACAAGTGGGTGCAGCTGACCTACGGCAGCCCCCGCAAGGACGGCGTCACGGAGCGGCGCGTGGACCCGTACGGCCTGGCGCTGCGGCGCGGCGTGTGGACGCTGGTGGGCTACTGCCACCTGCGCCAGGGCCTGCGCACCTTCCATGTCCACCGCATCCGCGAGCTGAAGGTGAACACCGCCCGGCCGCGCACGCCGGACTTCGAGGTGCCGGCGGACTTCTCGCTGGACGCCCACGTGGCGTACTTCCCCTGGCAGTACCGCTTCCACGAGCCCCTGGAGGTGACGCTCCAGCTGACGGGGCCGCAGGCTTCGCGCGCGGGCTCGCTGTTCCCGGGCGCGGCGCTGGAGCCGGTGTCGGAGGGCGTGGTGCGGGCCCGCTTCCCGGTGACGTTCCTGGATGGGCTGACGCGCTTCGTCCTGTCGCTGGGGCAGGACTGCCGTGTGGAGGGGCCTCCAGAGGCGCGTGAGCGCCTGGAGCGGATGGCCGCGAACATCCTGGCGAAGCACGCGCCGGTGGAAGGTCAGCGGGTGAGCGCATGAGCAACGTCCACGAGCGGCTGCGCCGCCTGCTGTTCCTCGTCCCCTACGTTTCGAAGCACCCCGGCGTCACCGTGGAGGCCCTGGCCAAGGCCCTCAACATCAGCCGCGAGGACCTGCTGGAGGAACTGGACCTGCTCACCTGCGTGGGCCGGCCGCCCTTCAACCCGGACGACTACATCGACATCTACGTGGACAACGACCGCGTCTACGTGGACCTGGATCAGCGCTTGTTCGCGCCGCCCCGGCTGACCGCGGGCGAGGCCGCGGCCCTGGCCGCCGCGGCGGAGCTGTTGCGCCCGGCCACCGGCGACGCGCTCCAGAGCGCCCTCACCAAGCTGGAGAACATCATCCCGCCCGCCGCCCGCGAGCGCTTCCGGGACATGTACCGGAAGATCGACGCCTCCGCGGACGCGCCCCCGGCGCTGGGGCCCATCACCCGGGCCATCCTGGAGCGGCTGGAGGTGACGTTCGGCTACGCCAGCCCCGGCCGCCCGGCGGAACCGCGCCGGGTCCGCCCCTACGAGCTGCTCAGCCACCGGGGCCAGTGGTACCTCCAGGGCTTCTGCCACACCCGCCAGGACGCACGCCTGTTCCGGTTGGACCGCATGGAGGACCTGGCCGTCACCACCACGGCCTTCCAGCCCCCGCCGGACGCCCGCGCGGACGTGCCCAACCCGGCACGCGGCGCCAGCGAGGCCTCCGTCCGGGTGCGCTTCACCCCCACGGCGGCACCCTACGTGAAGGAGCGCTTCGGCCAGGACGCCCGCCCGCTTGCTGACGGAGGGGTGGAGGTGCGGGTGGCCGGAGACAGTGAGCGCTGGCTCACGCAGTGGGTGCTATCCTTCGGTGGAGAGGCGGAAGTGCTGGAGCCGGCGAGCGCGCGCGCCGCCGTTGCCCGAGCCGTACATGCCTCGATAGGCTCCTAGGACGACATGGCCTTCCAACTGACGATCTCCGAGGGAAAAGACGCCGGCAAGGAGTTCGTCTTCGACCAGGACTCCGTGCTCATCGGGCGCACCTCCGAGTGCGACGTGGTGCTGTACGACCCTGGTATCTCCCGCCGCCACTGCCGCATCTTCCAGGACGGAGGCGGCTACGCGGTGGAGGACCAGAAGAGCGCCAACGGGACGCTCATCAACGGCGCGGCCGTGCAGAAGCAGACGCTGACGGACGGCGACACGCTCACGCTGGGCCCGGTGACGTTCCTCTTCGCGATCGCCGCGGAGGAAGCGACCACCGGCGAGGACGAGAAGCCCGCGGAGGACGGCGCCAACAGCACGCGCATCGTCTCCATCGACTCCTTGCGCAAGCAGCGCAACAAGAAGGCCGCCGCGTCGCTCGTGCCGGAGGGCGCGGACGAGGAGGACCTGCAGGGCATCCGGGCGGAGTCCACGCGCATGAACATGCGCGCCATCCGCCGGCCCACCTCCAACGCCCAGCGCGCCGTGCCGCAGGAGCCGCCTCCGCAAGAGGACGCCCCGGCGGCCATCGAAAAGCCCGCTCCCGCGCCCCCGCCCGCGCGCCGCACCGGTTCCCAGTCCTCCCGCGCCGTGGCCCGCCCGCCCCGCGCCGGTGGCGCCAGCAGCAGCAGTGGCGGTGGTGGCCTGTCCGCGGCCGAGCGCGCCCGCATCCGCCGTGAGACGCCGGGCCTGGTGGCCAACCTGCGCCTGTTCTGGGCGGAGGCGAGCTCCAAGGTCCGCGCGGGCGTGATGGCCGGCGGCGGCGTGGTGGTGCTGGGCCTCTTCGCCCTCATGTATTGGCTGGTGCTGGGCGGCGACACCCAGGTGCAGAAGGGCGAGGAGCCCGTGCGCCTGTCCAACCAGCCCATCACGGACTCGTTCGGCCTGGGCGACGGCGTCACCTGGAACCGGCCGGACATGAAGGTCTTCGAGTGGGAGTTCGTCGCCGCGACGCGCGCGGTGGTCATCCTCCACTACCAGGCCCAGGGCATCTCCAAGGACGAGGTGGTGGTGAGCGTCAACGGCGTGGACGTGGGCAAGGTGCCCCCGGACACGCTGGCCAGCCAGGAGCGCTCGCTGGAGCTGATGATTCCGCCCCAGCAGCTGCGCAAGGGCGAGCCCAACCGCATCATCTTCGACAACACCCGCAACCCGCCGGGCGAGGACACCTGGCGCGTGTGGAACGTCTGGGTGGAGCGCGCGCTGCTGCCGGAGCAGCTGTCCACGCAGCAGCTGGTGCAGACGGCCAACGAGTCCTTCAAGAAGGGCCGCAAGAACTTCGACACGCCGGACATCGGCGCGCGCAACCGCTACGAGGCGTGGAAGTCCTTCCGCGAGGCGTGGCTGATGCTGGAGGCCCACCCGGACCCCAAGCCGGACCTCTACTTCGAGGCGCAGGAGTTCATGAAGCGCGCCCAGCAGGAGTTGGATCGCACCTGCTCCAAGCTGCTGCTGGAGGTGGAGGGCTACTACAACCAGGGCCACTTCAAGCAGGCCGCCTCCACGCTGGACCACATGCGCGAGTACTTCCCCGAGTACGACCAGCCGTGCGCCACGCGCGCGGAGAACAAGCGCGTCGAGTTCGGCCTGTAGCGAGCCGTCGTCTACCGGACGGTGCAACCCCGCCAGGGAGGCGGGCGGGGCCCGTCCGGGTTGCCGGTCCCTCCCTCCGTTCCCACCCTGAGTGGGGTGATGCGTGAGCTGGCGGGGGAGGACGGGCGGACGGAGGGGTTGGTTCCAGCGGCGCGCTCGCCGGGACCGGTGCCGGAGCATGGCCCGGTGTGGAGCGCCGGGGTGTCGCGGCGCCTGCTCGCCCGGTACTACCTGCCGCAGCGCCACACCACCCTCCAGGGCAATGCGTGCCGGCTCCTGCGCGACGGCGTGGAGGCCTACCCGGAGATGCTGGAGGCCATCCGCCGGGCGCGCCGCTCCATCCGCCTGGAGACGTACATGTTCGTCACCGACGCGGTGGGCGAGCTGTTCGGCCAGGCCCTGGCGGAGGCCGCCGAGCGCGGCGTGCACGTGAAGGTGCTCTACGACGCGGTGGGCTCGTGGACCAGCCGTAGGAGCTTCTTCGAGGGCCTGCGCCAGCGCGGCGTGGACGTGCGGGCCTTCAAACCCTTCAGCCTCCAGCGCGGGCTGCGCCACCTGCTGCGCCGGGACCACCGCAAGATTCTGGTGGTGGACGGCACGGTGGCCTTCACGGGCGGGGTGAACATCGCGGCGCACTGGGCCCCGGAGGGGCAGGGCGTGGCGTGGCGCGACGACGTGCTGCGGATTGAAGGCCCCGCGGTGCATGAGCTGGAGCGGCGCTTCCTGGCCACGTGGCGGATGATGTTCCGCGACCGCCTGAGCCGGCTGCGTCGGCGGATCCGCGGCGGGGCGCAGGCGCTGGAGGCCCGTCCCCAGAAGGGCGACGTGGGGCTGGCGGTGTTGTCCAGCCGCCGCAGCATCCATCGCGCGTACCTGCACGCCATCCAGCGCGCTCGGGCCAGCGTGCTCATCGCCGCGGGCTACTTCGTGCCGGACCGGCGCATGGTGGCCGCGCTCAAGGACGCGGCGAAGCGGGGCGTGGAGGTGAGCCTGCTGCTCAACGGGGGCAAGAGCGACCACCCGTTCCTCGAGCATGCGACGCGCGCCTTCTACGAGCCGCTGATGGACGCCGGCATCCGCATCTTCGAGTGGCGCCGGGGTGTGCTGCACGCCAAGACAGCCGTGGTGGACGGCGTGTGGGGCACCATCGGGTCGTTCAACCTGGAGCGGTTGTCACTGGCCTTCAACCACGAGGTCAACGCCGTCTTCGCGGACCCCCGGCTGGGTCGCGACCTGGAGGACTCGTTCCGCCTGGATTGCGGCAACTGTCGCGAGGTGGACCTGGCCGCCTTCCGCCGCCGTCCCCTCTGGCAGAAGGCCGTGGAGCGGGTGCTCTACTTCTTCCGCAAGGTGCTCTGAGCGGGTCTGTAGGCCCGGGGTCCGAACCAACCGTCCACCGCCTTCAACGCAGTGCAGGAACCCTTTGCATGCCGGGGGGGACACGCCTAGAAGTTGCGTCATTCCGGCACGGAAGGACGGCAACGCACATGACGGACAGTTTCGGCACCAAGGCCCAGCTCAAGGTGGGCTCGGCGACCTACGACTATTTCAGCCTGGCCACGCTGGCGAAGGCCCACCCGGCGGTCAACCGCCTCCCGTTCTCGCTGAAGGTGCTGCTGGAGAACCTGCTGCGCAATGAGGACGGCCGCGTCGTCAAGCGCGAGCACATCGAGAAGATGCTCGCCTGGGACCCCAAGGCGGCCCCGGAGACGGAGATCTCCTTCCACCCCGCGCGCGTGCTGCTCCAGGACTTCACCGGCGTGCCCGCCGTCGTGGACATGGCCGCCATGCGCGAGGCGCTCGCCGCCATGGGCGGTGATCCCGCGAAAATCAATCCGCGCAACCCGGCGGACCTGGTCATCGACCACTCGGTGCAGATTGATTCGTTCGCCACCACCGCGGCCTTCAAGGAGAACGCGGAGCTGGAGTTCGAGCGCAACCGCGAGCGCTACGCCTTCCTGCGCTGGGGCCAGAGCGCGTTCAAGGGCTTTGGCGTGGTGCCGCCGGACATCGGCATCTGCCACCAGGTGAACCTGGAGTTCCTGGCGCAGGTGACGTTCCGCCAGGGCAGCACCGTGTACCCGGACACGCTGGTGGGCACGGACAGCCACACCACGATGATCAACGGCCTGGGCGTGGTGGGCTGGGGCGTGGGCGGCATCGAGGCGGAGGCGGCGCTGCTGGGACAGCCCATCACGATGCTGATTCCGCAGGTGGTGGGCTTCAAGCTCACCGGCAAGCTGCCCGCGGGCGCCACGGCCACGGACCTGGTGCTCACCGTCACGCAGATGCTTCGCAAGAAGGGCGTCGTCGGCAAGTTCGTGGAGTTCTACGGCGAGGGCCTGAAGGCGCTGTCGCTGCCGGACCGCGCCACCATCGCGAACATGGCCCCGGAGTACGGCGCCACCATCGGCTTCTTCCCGGTGGACGAGGAGAGCTGCAACTACCTGCGCTTCACCGGCCGCCCGGATGACGTGGTGGCGCTGACGGAGGCGTACGCGAAGGAGCAGGGCCTGTGGCTCAACGCCGGCGCCCAGGAGCCCCTCTTCAGCGACACGCTGGGGCTGGACCTGGCCGCCGTGGTGCCCAGCCTGGCGGGCCCCAAGCGTCCGCAGGACCGCGTGCCCCTGAAGGACATGAAGGCCGGGTACGAGGCGTCGCTCGTGGAGATGCTGTCCGCCGGCAAGAGCAAGGGCGAGGACGACGAGGGTCCCAAGGGCGCGAAGGCCCCCGCGGCCCCGGTGGCCCCGGAGCGGCTGGCCCAGTCCGTCACCGTGAAGGCGGGCAAGCAGAGCTACCAGGTGGGCCATGGCGCGGTGGTCATCGCGTCCATCACCTCCTGCACCAACACGTCCAACCCGGCCGTGCTGGTGGCCGCGGGCATCCTGGCGAAGAATGCCGTGGAGAAGGGCCTCAAGCCGCAGCCCTGGGTGAAGACGTCCCTGGCCCCGGGCAGCCGCGTGGTGACCGAATACCTGCGCGACGCGGGCCTGCTGCCCTACCTGGAGGCCGTGGGCTTCCACGTCGTGGGCTACGGCTGCACCACCTGCATCGGCAACTCCGGCCCGCTGCCGGAGTCCGTGTCCAACGCGGTGGTGGAGGGCGACCTGGTGGTGGCGGCGGTGCTGTCCGGCAACCGCAACTTCGAGGGCCGCATCAACCCGCACGTGCGCATGAACTACCTGGCGAGCCCCCCGCTCGTGGTGGCGTACGCGCTGGCCGGTGAAGTGGGCCGCGACCTGGACAACGAGCCGCTGGGTACGGACCCCAACGGCCGCCCGGTGTTCCTCAAGGACATCTGGCCGTCCAACGAGGAGATCAAGGAGACCATCCGCACGGCCGTGAAGCCGGAGCAGTTCCGCAGCCAGTACGCGAACGCCATGGAAGGCGACACGCTCTGGCAGCAGCTGCCGGTGGGCAAGGGCTCCACGTTCAAGTGGGATGAGAAGTCCACCTACGTGCGCAAGCCGCCCTTCTTCGAGAACCTCCCGAAGGAGCCCAAGGCCGTGCAGGACATCAAGGGCGCGCGCGTGCTGGCGCTCCTGGGTGACTCCGTCACGACGGACCACATCTCCCCGGCGGGCAACATCGCCAAGACGAGCCCCGCGGCGAAGTACCTCATGGCGGAGGGCGTGGAGCCCAAGGACTTCAACTCCTACGGCGCGCGCCGCGGCAACCACGAGGTGATGGTGCGCGGCACCTTCGCCAACATCCGCCTGAAGAACCTCCTGGTTCCGGGCGTGGAGGGCGGCGTCACGGTGCACATCCCCACGCGTGAGCGGATGAGCATCTACGACGCGTCCATGAAGTACCAGGCGGACAACATCCCGCTCGTGGTGCTGGCCGGCGCCGAGTACGGCACGGGCTCCAGCCGCGACTGGGCGGCCAAGGGCACGCAGCTCTTGGGCGTGAAGGCCGTCATCGCCAAGAGCTTCGAGCGCATCCACCGCTCCAACCTCGTGGGCATGGGCGTGCTGCCCCTGCAGTTCGAGGCGGGCCAGGACGCGCAGTCGCTGGGCCTCACCGGCCACGAGACGTTCGAAATCACCGGCGTCGCGGACGGCCTCTCGCCGCAGAAGAAGCTCACCGTGAAGGCCGTTGGTGAGAAGGGCCCCATCGAGTTCACCGCGGTGTGCCGCATCGACACGCCCAACGAGCTCGACTACTACCGCAACGGCGGCATCCTCCAGTACGTGCTGCGGCAGCTCGCCAAGGCGTAGCGGACAGCACCCGCTGGTTTCGCGGCCCGGCCGCCCTCGCTTCTCGGGAGGGTCGCCGGGCCGTCGTCTTTCTGGCGGCTACTCCGCGCGCAGGCGCGTCCAGGCGGCCACGTAGCGCGACAGGCGCTCGGCGTCCTTCGGCGTCACGTCCTTCAGGCGGCGCACGTCCATGTTGTCCTCCAGGTCCGCCAGCTTCACGCGGCGGGCCAGGGGGTGGGGACGCAGCCGTTCGATGAAGGCCTCGTAGCTTTCGCCCTCGCGCTTCGTCAGGCAGTCCAGGGCGGACAGCACGTCCTCCGGGTAGCCCATGCCGCGCAGGCGCTCCAGCGTGTACGGCGTGTCCTCCACCACGTCGTGGAGGATGGCCACGGTGCGCTCCGCGTCGGAGGCGAGGCGCAGCATCACCCGCATGGGGTGGAGGATGTAGGGCTGTCCTGCCTTGTCGCGCTGACCCTGGTGCGCGGCCACCGCCAGGGCGATGGCGTCTTCGAGCGTGGGCATGGGCGGAAGCTTCTCACGCCCCGCGGACGGCTCAATGGTTGAGGTTACCGGAGCCCGTGCCGCCCGCCGTCTGCGCCGTGTAGGCGTGGCCGCCGCCGTTGTACTGGAGGATGCCCTCCACGGCGAGCGCGCTGGGGTCCTGCTGGTTGTTGCCACCCCGGCGCGGAACCAGCGTCTCGCTGATGCAGATGGCGCCCACCACCACCTGTTGATCATTGTCGCGGTTCCACTCCGGGGCGAGCGGTTTGAACTCGTCCTCGTTGTCCCGGATGTAGAGGTACACGTCGTCCTTGCCGTCGCCGTCCAGGTCCGCGAACAGCGCGGGGTTGACCGTCTTGATGGCCGCGCGGCCGGCGGCGGTGCGCGGGTTGGCGGGCGCGGTGTTGGTGGGCGAGGCGATGGGGTCGTAGGCGTCCGGCGTGCTCAGGAAGGTGTTCCACTGGGCGTAGTTGCGGCCGAAGTAGCCGCGCGCCAGTTGCAGGCCGCTCTCCGCGCAGCCCTGACGCTGGCCCGCGCGGCTGGACGTCACGGCGCGCGTGCGCTCGCTGCTGGCGTAGGACATCACGCCCGCCACCAGGCCCAGGAGCACGGTGACGAGCAGCACGACGAGCAGCAGCGTGGCGCCGCGGGTGGAACGGGACGAAGCGCGTGGGGACATGGCGGAGGGCCTCACGGAGGATGGACTCACAGGCTGGCGGCGGCCAGGTTGGGCAGCTCCGCCCGGCGCGAAAAGAGGCTGCGGAAGTATCCGTCCGCGGGGGCCGCGGGCGGGGTGTGGTTCTCCACCGCGATGGGCAGGTCCGCGGTCAGGACGTCCTTGCTCTGCGTGTCGCGCCGGGGCGAGCGGCCGGTGGCCACCACGCTGATGCGCACCGAGCGCAGGCCCGGCGTGTACTCGGGCCTGAGGCCGTTCTGGAAGTCGTAGCGGGTGGGGTCGCCCGTGTTGGTGGCGTCGATGCCGAACGTCACCTGGAAGTCCTCCACGTAGTCCTGCACCACCACCGGGTCCGCCATGTCCACGAAGGGGCGCCCGGACACGTCGCTGCCGGGGATGCCCTCCGCGCGCATCAGCGCCTTGCGGCCGTTGCTCGCGTTCGTGCCGATGAAGAAGTGCAAGAGCCGCACGGGGTACACCAGGTCGCCCTTCTGGAAGCCGCCCTTGTGGGGCGCGTTGGAGAAGCCCGACACGCCGGCCTCCAGGTAGTTCACCGTGGCCGTGGGCGGGCTGCTCGTCACCGACGTCTGGGTGAGCAGCGCGGCGCTCTTCATGTTGCTGGCCACCAGCATGGGGTTGGCGGGCGCGGTGCCGGAGAGCGTGCCCGCGCAGTTGACCTCCAGTGCGCCGGTGCCCGGCTTCACCACCGTCATCGCCGCGCCCGGCGCGCAGTCGCGGCCCAGGTAGTTGCGGTCCGGCACCACCAGCCACAGGTCGTCGCTGCCGTTCGTGCCCGGCGCATTGCCGGTCGTGGTGGCGGCGAGCACGCCCGTGCCCGCGCCGTCCCCGCCGAAGACGGAGTTGATGCGCAGGGGCGTGCCGCCGGACACCACCCAGAGGCCCTCGGACATGCCCGCGCCGGCCTGGCGCACCGCAGACAGCAGCGTCTCGCCCGCGAGCCGCGCGTGGTCGTGGCTGTCCGCCACGTGCTCCGTGTTGTGCACCACGCGCCCGCCCGCCAGCAGCAGCGCCGTGGCCGCCGCCAGGACGATGGCCGTGAGCGTCGCGGCCACCATCGTCTCCAGCAGCGTCATGCCGCGTGCATTGGTCCGAAGCTTCGTCCGGAACTTCAGCCGGCTCCTCATTGGACGAAGACCTCGCTGTGCACGATGGCGCGGTCCAGGCTGTCGCCCTTGCGGTACGCGCGCGTCCAGAAGGTGAAGGGCAGGGCCCCGGCGGGCACCATTGCCTGGGCCGCGGGCGGCAGGTCCTTGGGCAGCCCCTGCGTCACCAGGACCTCGCGGCAGTAGACGTCTCGGGGCAGCACCGTGTCCGGGGTGACGGTGGTGCAGGGCGTGCCGGCGGGCACGTCCAGCGCGGGCTCCACCTGGCCCGTGGGGCGCACGCGGAAGTAGGCGCCGGTGCCGATGTCACCCGTCTGCGGCGTGCTGGGGTCCAGCACCCAGGGCGCCGTGGCCAGCGCCACGTCCGCGGGGAAGAGCGCGGGACGGGGGATGGCCTGGTTGGCCAGCTCCATCTTGGACGCGAGCCACAGCCGCTGCACGCGCGCCTCCAGCAGCATGCGCCGGCCCTGGAGCACCTGGCCGTCCTTCACGTCGCGGGTGGCGGCCACCATGCCCATCACCGCGCCCACGGCGGCCAGCGCCAGGACGCACGTGGCGATGAGCACCTCCAACAGGCTGCTGCCGCGCCGGGCGGCGGAAGAGGGAAGGGCTCTCATTCGAGGAACCTCTGGCTCCAGTTGAGGAGCTGGTAGAGCACGCCGTTGTTGCCGTCCACGGAGTCCTTCGCGTTGGGGCTGGAGGCTCCGGTGTTGGTCGCGTTGTCGATGCGCGTGACGCGCAGGGCGCTCACCTCCGCGCCCACCACGAAGTCCGTGGACGCGCCGCCGCTGTCGCGGTGGTAGACGGCCACGCCGCCGTAGTTGGCCAGCGTCGCGCCACTCATGGGCTGGATGCCCGCCTGCGTGGTCGCTGTATTGCCCAGGTCGATGCTGTACGTGTGGCCGCCAACGGACGCGCTCAGCAGCATGGGGTCGTTCACGGACTCCTCCGCGGTGCTGAAGTACGCGGTGCGCCCGGCGATGGTGATGTTGCCGTAGACGTGCTCGGGCGCCGGGAAGATGAGCGGGAAGGGCGCGGGCTCCTGGAGCACGCCGAAGGTGTTCGCCTCCGTGTGGGCCAGGTTCGCGTTGATGGGCGAGCCGTCCAGCCGATAGCCGTCCGTGCCCATGGGCAGCCGGAGGCCCGCGTCCAGGAGCAGCGCGTGGAAGCGGCCGCCCACCGTGTCCGGCACCCAGTCCATGCCGGCGGTGCCCACCAGGGCCACCACCTTGCCCTTGTACTGGCTGAAGGCGGAGGCGTTCGCCGCGTCGAGCGGAATGCGCGCCAGGCCCACGTTGGTGCTGATGGGCTGGCTGGTGACGGGCAGCCCGCCAATGTTCATCGCCGTGTACTTGCAGGGCGCGGCTTCCGAGCACGCGGGGCCCATGCGCGCCACGTTGATGTTCACGCCGGTGGACGCGTCCAGCTCCCAGAGCTTGCCCTCCATGTCGCCCACGTAGAGGCGCGCGGCGCCGCTCGAGTCCTGCGACACGGTGGGCGCGGCGGGCGCGCTGTTGTCCACGCTGCTGGTATAGGCCTGCTGCCACTGCCACAGCTTCTGGCCGGTGGCCACGTCGATGGCGAACACCTGCACGCCCTTGGCGGGAGAGCCGGGCGAGCCCGGCACCGGCAGCGCGCCGGAGCTGCTGGAGGCGACGAAGACGGCGTACACGGGCTCCATGCCCAGCCGGCCCACGCCCACGGACAGCCCGCGCGAGCCACCCAGGCCGCTGTAGTCATAGAGGCCGCTCGGCTGACGGCCCGGGTCCGCGCGCGGCGGCAGCAGGAAGAGGCTCGAGTCCTCGTCCCAGGTGTACGTCCAGTCCATGCCGCCCTGGCCCTTGTCCGCCAGCGCCACCGCGGAGTTCGGCGCGCTGGAGGTGGCGTAGTGGCTGCCCACCAGGTGCCACAGCAGCACGGGCTTGAGCGGGTTGGTGACGTCCAGCGCGAACAGGTCGCGCCCCGTCTGGCCCACGTTGGCGACGAGCACGGTGTGCCATTCGCGGCGGCCGGTGCCCACGAAGTCCGCGAACACGTCGAAGACGGCGGGCGCGCTGTTCACCCGCGCGGTGTTGTTGCGCAGGCCCGCCAGCTGCGTGGCCGGCAGGAAGCTCCAGAGCTCCGTGCCCGGCGGGGGCGTGGTGCCGGAGCGGAAGCGCTGGGCGAAGTCCGTCTTGAAGCGCGCGCTGGCGTCCGGGTTGGGGAAGTTCAGGCTCTGCGCGGGGCCGTCATAGCGCGCGCCGCCGGAGACGTAGAACGCGTGCACCTGACCGTCCAGGCCCGCCGCGTAGGCCACCGTGGGACGGGCGGCGGTGGTGTCCTGGATGAGCGGGCTGGCCGTCACCACCACGGGCGACGAGTGGATGAAGCCGCCCAGGTGCGCCTTGTTGTCCGCGTCCTCGTTGTTGCACTGGGTGACGGAGGGCTCGAGGATGGGCGTCTCGCCGGCGCCGTCGTTGCCGGACACCGTGGCGTAGCAGTAGCCGCGCACCCGCTGGAGCATCATCGCCACCGCGTTGAAGTCCACGCCCAGCTGCAGCTTGTTGATGACCTCGTTGGCGACGCCGAAGTCCGCCCCGGCCAGCTGCGGCGAGTACTGCGTCGCCTGCTGCAGGTCACAGATTCCGTCCGGGCCCTTCACGAAGTCGTAGCGGAAGCTGCCGTCGCGCTCCGTGGCGCGGCCGAGCTTCAGCTCGTCCACGCAGCCGGTGTTGGGGACCGAGCCGTAGTTGCGGTTGATGCGCGTGCCGGAGACCTCCTCCGGCTTCCAGCCCACCTGCATCACCCCGTGCGGCGCGGTGCGGCCGGCGGCCAGCGTCGGGTTCACCGTCACCTCGCCGCCGAAGTAGGTGAAGAGGTTGCGGTCGCCGGGCGCGGGCAGGCGCGCGTCCGCGTTCCACAGCGTTCCGTCAGACAGCGAGTTCTCCCCCGTGGACAGCGCATCCCCGCCAATGAGCGAGTGCGCGCGCAGCGTGCCCGGGTAGTAGGGGAACACCCAGTGCGAGCCCTGCGCGGGCGTGTACGTGTCCGCGCCGGGCGGGTAGCCCGTCACGGCGTTGTAGGAGGTCTTGAACAGCAGGGCGCGCGAGCCGTTGGTGTCGCTGCCGTTGGTGTCGTCCAGCGCGACGGGCGCGGACACGGTGCGCTCACTCTGCAGCGGTTCGTTTCCCAGGTTGAGCAGCGTGTTGAGCACGATGCGCGTGCCCGCGACGCTGTCCTTGAAGTCATGGCCCGCCAGATAGACGATGGTCGCCTTCTGCGGATCATTGTCCTTCTGGTTGAAGGAGAAGAAGTCGTTGCCGCGAAGGGCGTTCGCCGCCACGTGCGTGGGGTTGTCGTACTGGTTGCCCGCGGCGTAGTTCACCCAGCTCACCGCCAGCCGCCGCACGCCGTTCTTGAAGGTCGTCCGGTAGTTCTCTGTCTCGCCCGCCACGTTGTTGAAGCGGAAGTCACCCAGCTGGGAGAAGGGGTCGCCCGGGTTTGGGTAGATGATGCAGGCGGGCCGGGGCGAGGACTCGTTCATGTAGTCCGGGTCCGTGCAGTTGCGGCCGTCCCAGTTCTTGCCGCTGTTGCCCAGCTTGTTCTTCTCGAAGTTGACGTCGCCCTGGAAGCGCGTGGAAGGCACCAGCCCTCCGCCCACCTTGTCGGTGTGCTCGTAGGACCAGATGCTGGTGCACTCGGCGAACAGGCCGTTGCCGCGCTGGTTGGTGAAGTGGGCGATGTTGTTGAGGACGTTCTCCGCCTGGTTGCCGGCGCCGTCGCCGTTGGACTGGTACGCGGGGCGGGTGCTGTCGCCAATCTGCCAGTGCGGCGCCCAGAACACGCGGTAGCGCGGGCGCTGGGTGACGGGATCCACGGCGTTGAGCAGGCCGTTGGGAAACGCCGTGGTGGAGATGAGGTCCGCGTTGGCGTGGAGCGCGTCGTAGATGAGGCCGGGCTGTCCGCCGTTGATGCTGCAGCCGCTGGTGGTGCCCTGCGGGCAGCCGCCCGCACCGGTGAAGTCCAGGCCCGCGTTGCGCAGGTAGTCGTCCAGCATGCCGCCCTTCACGAACGACTTGTCCACCGCGTTGTCGTCGTCCAGGTCCAGCAGGGCGATCTTCGGGGGCACGCGGTTCAACCGCCGGCCAATGGGCGCGTTGAACTCGATGGTGGCCTGGTGCATGCGCACGTAGAAGCAGCCGATGCCGTTGCTGAACGTGTTGCAGTTGCACGTCGTGCGGAACTTCTTCGGCGCGTCCGCCCCGGCGGAGGAGTTCAGGAAGTCGAGCGCGTTCTTCGCGTCCTTCGCGTCGATGATGAACGCGCCGCCCATGTACTGGACATCGCGGAAGCCGCTGGCGGTGTTGAGCGTCGTGGCCGTGAAGTTCGGCCGCGCCTGGGCGGGGTTGGTGGTGAAGTTGTCGATGTTCGCTTCGGGGAACAGGCCGCTCGCGGGCAGCGCCTGCAGGGGCGGCACCGGCACGACGGGCGCCGCGTCCGCGCGGGAGATGTGGAAGTCGCAGCCGTCATTCCAGCTGGGGTCGTTCCACTGGCCGTTGTGCGGCAGGGGCGGCAGGTGCTTGTTGGTGGGCACGCAGCGGTTGGGGGACCGCTTCGTGTCATCAATGGCCAGGTACACCGTCACCGGGTGGTTGGCGTTGAAGCCGCCCGCCTCGTTGGACTGCAACAGGCGCCACACCAGGCCGTAGGCCGACAGGCTTCCACAGCCCTGCTGGAAGGTGGCCTGCTCCGGGATGATGAGCGCGCCCTGGCTGAAGGTGACGATGTCCGTCGCGGACGCCGGCAGCGCCGTCAGCAGCGCCAGGCCCAGCAGGATTCGCCGCGCCGCGGAAACTCTGGGGGAGATGGGGGCCAAGGGTTCACCGGGGGTTGGAGGCCAACTGACCCCCTCGGGGTCGGAGGTCACCCCTGGCCTGTGCACACCGTATGCCCCGGCGGGGAGGGCTCCCGTGCGGGGGGAGCCTTGGAAAGAAACCGTGTGGCTGTGAGTGGGCGACCTCAGCGGCTACGCAAAGCTTGCGAGGTCCGCACGTCGTGCATAGCGGCGGAGGCCGGGTCGCCTAATCCGCGACCTTGCCGCCCCGGCCCGCCTTCTTCTCGGAGGTGCGCTTCTTGTCCTCCAGGCGCCGGCGCTTGGAGCCCAGGGTGGGGCGGGTGGCCTTGCGGACCTTGGGGACGAAGGTGAGGGCCTGCAGGCCGGCGCGCAGGCGGCGCACGGCGGCGTCCTTGTTCTGGGACTGGCTGCGGCGCTCGGTGGCGGTGACGGACAGCTCCGTGGGCGGGTGGGAGAGGCGCACGCCGCTGGCGGTGGTGTTGCGGTGCTGTCCGCCGGGTCCGGAGGCGATGAAGAACTCCACGTCGCAGACCTTCAGCAGGGCCTCGTCATCCAGGGAGAGGGCCTCCCGGGCGGCCTGGCGTCGAGCGGGTGCGATGGGGATGGTCGGCGGCGTCATGGCGGTCCTCAAGTTAGCGCCGCGGAGACGCCGCCGGTACCCCGCGCCTGACACCGGGCGGCGCGGGGCGCCTTGAAGGCCTGCTCAGGTGTTGTTCAGGTTGAAGGTGAAGCCCGTCTTGGCGGCGCGCCCGCTCTCGTCGGTGGCCACGAACTTCACCACGTAGGGCAGGGCGGAGAGCGACCGGTCCGTGGTGACGCGCACCTGCGCGGTCGTCTCGCCCGGGGCCAGGGTGACGGGGTCGGAGCCCAGCCGCGTCGTGCCCGGGGTTTCCAGCGTGAGGGTGAGCGCGCCGGTGAAGCCCTCCGCGCGCGTCACCGTCACCGTCACCTGGGCGGACTGGCCGGGCGTCACGTTCACCTGGCGGGGCTCCACGGCGAGGGCGAAGTCCGGCTGGGGCTCGGGCGGCGCCAGGATGACCAGGGAGATGTTGCCCCGGGCGGTGACGTTGTTGGCCGGGTCTTCCGCGATGAGCTGCAGCGCGTTCACGCCGTAGCTCGTGACGCTGTTGGACACCGAGATGGTGGCGGTGGTGCTGACGATGGTCTCCCCCTCCGGCAGGGAGAACGCCGGGCCGAAGGTGACGCCCTCGGGCGAGATCGCCGCGCTCACGCGCACCTCACCCAGGTTGTCCGCGATGCGCTGGATGGCGATGTCATAGGGGACGGAGTCGCCGGGCGCGGCGGTGACGGTGTCCGCGCCTCCCCAATCCAGGTGGTAGTAGGGCGTGTTGCCGCCGCAGCCCAGAGCCAGCGCGCAGGCGAGGACGGCGAGACGGGGGATGGAACGCGGCATGGGAGGGCTCCAGGGGTGGCGAAGCAGGGGTGAGCATGGGGCCGGGGCGCGAGGGCCCGCAAGCGTCCCCGGGGAAGGCGGGCGTCAGCGGAACAACGAACAGGCGGCGAGATAAGTCCCGACGTGGGCCTCCAGCGACGGCGCGCAGCCGCCGCCCAGACGCGCACGGACCCGGGGCGCAACGCCCGTTCCGGAGGGGTGCAACCGGGGGCGTAGAACTTCCGGCGGGCCTGTCCGTTACAGGAGCAGGCGGCGCGAACGTGCCCGCCCCGCGCAGTCCCCAGGAGCCCACACCCATGAACCTGAAGCCCCTCTCGCGGGCCGTCCTGACGGCCGCGCTCGCCACCGGTCTGTCCGCCACCTCCGCCTGGGCCGTCACGCCCGTCAGCGCGCCGCCCACCACCACCGCGAAGCCCGCGGCCGAGAAGCCCGCGACCGTCAAGCCCACGAAGCCCACGGACACGCCGGCCACCGGACCCCAGGCGCCCACGGGGCAGGGCGCGCAGGCGCAGGGCCAGGACGCGCAGGTCCAGCCGCAGGGGGCGCGGCCTGAAATCGAAGTGGCGTTCGTGCTGGATACGACGGGGTCGATGGGCGGCCTGCTGGAGGGCGCCAAGCAGAAGATCTTCTCCATCGCGTCGCGCATCGCGAAGGGCAAGCCCACGCCGCACCTGAAGGTGGCGCTGGTGGCGTACCGCGACCAGGGGGACGCGTACGTGACGAAGCGCTTCGACCTGAGCGACGACATGGACTCCATGTTCGCGGAGCTGCGCAAGCTGGACGCGAACGGGGGCGGGGATCATCCCGAGCACGTGGGGCGCGGCCTGGGTGAAGCGGTGTCGCTGCTCAAGTGGAGCCAGGACCGAGAGGTGATGAAGGTCATCTTCCTGGTGGGCGACGCGCCCCCCGCCCAGCGCGAGGCCGCCTGGGACTTCAAGCTCTGGTCCAAGCGCGCGAAGGAGCGCCACATCGTGGTGAACACGGTGCGCTGCGGCTCGGACTCCTCCACGGAGGAGTCCTGGCGCTACGTGGCGAAGCTGACGGACGGCACCTTCGACTCCATCGACGCGGCGGGCGGCATGGTGGCGGTGGCCACGCCCTTTGACGCGGAGCTGTCGCGGGTGAACGCGGAGCTGGCGTCGAAGACGCTCTACGGCGGCCGCGCGGAGGCCCAGGCCGTGAACCGCGCCCGCGCGGAGGCCACGAAGGGCATGGCCGCGGAGGCCGTCGCGGACCGCATCAGCTACATGAAGACGAGCCGGGGCGCGGGCAAGAGCGCCCCCAGCGCCGGAGCGGTGAGCAGCGCGCCCGCGGCCGTCGCGGGCGGCGTGGACCTGCTGGAGAAGCCGGCCGCGCTCGACACCCTCAAGGACGACGAGCTGCCCCAGGAGCTCAAGGGCCTCAAGAAGGAGGAGCAGGCCGCGAAGGTGAAGCAGCTGACCGCCGAGCGCAAGGTGCTGGAGGAGAAGGTCGCGAAGCTCGCCACCGAGCGCGACCAGTGGCTCACGAAGAACGCCCCCACCAAGGAGGACGCCTTCGACGCCAACGTGATGAAGAGCGTGAAGAAGCAGGCCGCGAGTTTCGGCGTCACGTACTGAGTGACGCCCTGCCGGGCGGGGCCCACCCAGGCCCCGCCCGCGCGGTCATTCGCGCGTCACCGCCCGGAGGACGATTTCCCGGCGTTGATCCAACAGCCGCATCGCCCAGGGCCGCGTCACCCGGTACACGCCGAAGTGGAGCACGGCGAACCCGAGGATGAAGGCCACGGACTGCCAGCCCGGCCCGTCCTTCCCCGCGGCCCGCAGCGCATGGCCAAAGGGCATGCAGCCCACGCTGGCCGCGAAGATGCCCAGCATGGACGCGGTGAGGGGAATCCGGTCGCGCCGCTTGAGGCTCGCGTGGAACTTCACCGGGAAGTACAGCGACAGGAAGTTGCCCGCGGCCAGCAGCATGGGCACCACCGCCGCCACCGCGGCCATGGCGCACAGGAAGTCCACGAGCGTGCCCGAGCCGAAGTACACCCGGTAGAAGGCGCCCACCAGCACCGCCATCCCCAGCGCCGCCACGCCCTGCACCCGGTTCTTCGCGCGCAGCACGTCCGCCAGGTTCATGGGCGCCGCCAGGAACACCGCGAAGCCGTGCCCGTCGTACGCGAAGGTGTTCTGCGAGAACGTGGACGCGATGACCACCGCGCCATAGATGCTCAGGCCGCCCATCACCCACGCGTCCGCGCTGCCGCCCAGCAGGTACACGAAGAGATCCCTGCCGGAGAGCAGCTTCAGCAGGATGGCCAGGATGAAGGGCACCGCCGCCAGCAGCCGTGCGCGCGGGTTGTGCCACAGGTCCAGCACCTCGCGGCGCAGGAGCGTGTCGAAGCGCGAGCCCGTGGTGGCGAACGGGTCGCTGTCCTTCCCATCCCCCCGGTCGCCGCCGGAGCGGCCTCCCGCCTGCCGGTGGAAGCGCATCAAGAGCGCGTACGCCACGACCATGCCCATGGCGGTGAAGAACAGCAGCCCGAAGGCCTCCAGCATGGCGATGCCCACGCGGCCGTGCGCCAGCTGTCCCAGCCCGTCGCCGAAGAAGCCCGGGGGCACCTGGCTGAGCGCCACCGCCGCGTTGATGATGAGGCTCATGTCCAGCGCGCCCACGCCCGTCTCACCCATGCTGGTGAGCCACGACGTGTCGATGGGCGGGATGAACGACGCGGCGACGAGGAACGCCACCATGCCGCCACCCATGATGCGCGCGCTGTGCTTCGCCCTCAGCACGTTGATGACCGTGTAGAGGCCCACCCTGCTCCACGCCGCGCAGAAGAGCGCGAACAGCACGTAGAGCACCGCCGCCAGCCACGGCGAGGCCAGCCGGTGCCGCGACGCATAGCCCACCGCCGCGCCGGTGAGGGGCGCGTAGAACACCAGCGCGCGGGGCTCGAAGAGGCTCGCCACCGTGGAGCCCATCAAGAGCCGGAACGGCGAGATGGGGAACGCGGCGTAGCGCGACAGCTCGGAGTGGTCATCCACGCCCGCGGACAACAGCGGCCACGTCACCCACGTGGCGGCGGTGACGAAGCACAGCAGGTTGAGGATGAAGTACGGCCACACGTTGCTGTGCACGATGAGCGGCATCCGCATCAGCTTGAAGAAGCTCAGGCCCAGCAGCACGCCCGGCGCGCTGGAGCCCACGAACGCGGCCACCGCGAGCAGGCGGCTCTTGCCCGGACCCTGGTTGAGGCCCAGGTGCAGGCGCAGGCCCCAGAGCAGCAGCAGGTGCTGGAAGAAGCCGGGGACCTTCGGACGCGGGCTGCTCACGCGGTCTCCCGGCGCAGCGGCACCACGTTCGCCGCGGGCTCGCCGTAGAACGACAGCTTCGCGTTGCGCGCGGCGGGCACGGCGATCAGCTTCTCGAACACCGCCTCCAGCGTGGACACGCCGTGGCGCTGGCGAAGCTGCTCCACCGGGCCCTGATCCAACATGCGCCCGCCCCGGATGACGCCCGCGTGCGTGGCCAACCGCTCGGCGATCTCCAGCACGTGCGTGGTGAGCAGCAGCGTCACGCCCCGGCGGGACAGCTCGCGCAAGAGCTCCCGGATGACGCCCGCGGCGAGCACGTCGATGCCCTCGAAGGGCTCATCCAGCAGCACCAGCTCCGGCGCGTGGATGAGCGCCGCGGCGATGGCGAGCCTGCGGCGCATGCCCTTGGAGTACTCCGCCACCAGCGCGCCCGCCTTGTACGTGAGCTCCGTCAGCTCCAACAGCTCCACCGCGCGCGACGCGGCCTCCGCGCCATCCAGTCCGTACATGCGCGCGCAGAAGGTGAGGTACTGACGGCCGGTGAGACGCTCGAAGAGGCTCAGCTCCTCCGGCACCACGCCCACGCGCTGCTTCACGTCCAGGGGCCTGGCCACGGCGTCCACGCCGAGCATGCGGATGGTGCCCTTGTCAGGCCCGTACACGCCGGTGAGCAACGCGATGGAGGTGGACTTGCCGGCGCCGTTGGGGCCGAGGAACGCGTAGAAGGCGCCCTTCGGAATCTGAAGCTCCAGGCCGTCCAGCGCGGTGAAGGTGCCGAAGCGCTTGACGAGGCCGCGGGCGTCGATGGCCAGCTCGGAGCCGGCCGGTTCTGAAGGGGGGGGCGTCATGAAGGACGCCATCACACCATGCACCCAGGGGCTGCCCACAATCCTCGGGTTGACGGATGGTGCGGCCCGCCGGGCGCTTCCCGACTCAGTGCACCATGGCCACCTCCGGCGGCCCGACGATCTGCTGCACGGTGGTGCGCACCTTGTCCAGGTCCACCGGCTTGGAGATGTAGCCGGCGGCGCCCACCAGCTCCGCCTCCCACTCGAAGCCGTAGCCGGAGATGATGATGATGGGCAGGTTGCGCGCCCGCGGCATCTTCTTGAGCGCGTCCAGCAGGCCCCAGCCGCTCATGACGGGCATGCGCAGGTCCAGGAGCACGGCGCCCGGGATGTCGTCCTCCAGAAGGTCCAGCGCTTCTCGGCCGTTCTTGGCCTCGATGGTGGCATAGCCCATCTCCTGGAGGGCATCGCAGATGAGCGTGCGGTGACTCGCGTCGTCGTCGACGACCAGGATGAAGTTCGACATGGGCTTGAGCCTCTGGAGTGGCGGCGTCTGCTTGGGGACCGCGATTCTATGGGGACGAAGATGGGAATGCCCTCCTCATTGCGGAAGGGCCTTCGTTTCTTTTCAACATTCCCCGTAGAGCGACAGCGTGTTTCCTCCCAGCACGCCCGCGAGCGCGGCCTCGTCCAGCCCCAACCCGGCGAGCGCCCGCAGCTCCCGATCCCACGCATAGGGGATGTTGGGGAAGTCCGTCCCATAGAGGATGCGCTCGGGCCGGACCTCCAGCGCCTTCCGGGGGAGGGGCACGGGGAAGTAGCCGCCTACCGCCATGGTCGTGTCCAGCCAGAGCGTGTCATGGCGCTCCAGCAGGCGCGCGTACGCGTCGAACTCGTCCGCTCCCAGGTGCGGCACGCACAGCTTGAGCGTGGGATGATCCTTCAGCACGCGCTCCACCCGCTCCGCGGCGCAGAGCTGGTGCGGATCCACCGGATACTGGGCGCTGGAGGGCTCCCGCCCCGAGTGCATCACGAGCGGCTTGCCCGCCCGGGCGCACGCTTCGTAGAGCTCGTTCAGCTGGGGCGCGTCCGGAGAGAAGGCCTGCACGTGGCAGTGCAGCTTCACGCCCTTCAGCCCCAGGGTGAACGCTTCCTCCAGGATGCCGACGGCGCCGGGCTCGCCCGGGTACACGGTGCCAAGGCCGATGACGCGGGGCTCGGCCTTCGCCACCTCCGCCACGAAGGCGTTGAGCGCGCGCGCCATGCCCGGCTTGTGGGCGTAGTGCAGGGCGACCACGCGCTCGACGCCCCGGGACAGCAGGAAGGACAGCACATGGGGCGTGTGCAGCTTGTAGCGGATGGGCCAGCCGTAGCGGTCGAACCAGCGCCACACCGCCTCGAAGACGCGGTCGGGGAACAGGTGCACGTGCGCGTCCACGACGGGCGGCAGGCCGGGGTCCACGCGGGGCCCTTCCTCGTCCGCCAGCGCGGGCATGGGCATCTGGATGCCCTGTTCCCTCCAGGTCGCGGCCGGCGAGGACGCCAGGCACGGCACCGGCGCGTCGTCGTCCTCGTGTTCGCTGGGGTCGTGCTCTTCAGGAGGCTCGCGGTGAGCCGTCATCCGCCCGTGCCCGGCCCGGAGGACTTCTTCGCGTCGTCGTCCTCGTCCTTGTCCAGGCGCCGCAGGTAGCTGTTGTGCGCGTAGCCCTGGCGCTCCAGCCGCTGCGCCTCGATGGCGTCCGCGACCTTCGAACACACCTGTCCGAGCATGCGCAGGGACTCGGCGATCAACCGCTCCGCGTGATCCTGCGCATTGGCGGACGGAATGATGGGGCGGTCGCGACGGAACGGCAGGGGCAACTTCATCCTCTGGAATCTAAGGGATGCCCCCGCGCGGTGCCACGCGTCAGTCCCGCCCCGGCCCCTGGCCGCCCCTCCCGGGCTGGCGGGTTCACGGAGTGTTGACAGCGCGACGCGGCATCGCCCCCCGGACCGGGTTAACCGCGTTGACAGTGTCCCAGTTTACATTTTGCGCCGGCCCGGTCCCCGGAGCACCCCTGTGCACCCCCTTGAGCGTTGGCAACTCGCTGGAATCACGAAGGGTTTACGAATTTTCAAGCAGGGGGATGACAGCGCCGGGATTCGCCTCTACATTGCGTCCGTCGGATTTCACTCAAGAGGTGCTGCGCATGGCTTACGACGGCGAGCTTGTGAAGATGCAGAACGGTCGCTGGGCGCGTTTCCAGCGGTGCCAGGTGTACCGGCCGGGCGTGACGGACGCCGGCGAGACCATGCTCCTGATCGCGGTGGAGCTGGAGGAGCGCTATCAGCAGCTGCTCGACGAGGCGGCGGATTCCCTCGCGGAGTACCGCTCCCAGGGCGTGCCCGTGCAGGTGCGGCTGGCGCCGGACGCGCAGGGGCTCACCCTGCACCCGGAGGCTCAGGCCTCCGTCTCGGTGAACTAGGACCCTCCTCGGGGTTCCAGGCTGTAAACCCACGGGCTCCGCGCTTCACCGCGCGGGGCCCGTCTCATTTACAGCGCTGACAGGTCTGGGC
Organism: Corallococcus sp. CA041A; assembly: GCF_003612075.1. Taxonomy (NCBI): domain Bacteria; kingdom Pseudomonadati; phylum Myxococcota; class Myxococcia; order Myxococcales; family Myxococcaceae; genus Corallococcus; species Corallococcus sp. CA041A. The sequence goes on along the minus strand of NZ_RAWF01000067.1, from coordinate 8,835 downwards.
CGCCGTCCACTTTTCAACGCACCGCATGCCACCCACACGGCGCGCGAATGCCGCGCTCAGTCGTGGATCTGGAAGAAGCGGGCGGCGTTGTCCCGGGTGACCCGTCGGACGATGCGCTCGGACAGCCTCGCCTTGCCCAGCAGGTTCGCCGTGCGCGCGAGCCCCAGGATGTCCCCCGCGCCGTCGCCCGCGTCCGAGTCCAGCACCAGGCGCTCGCTGCCCAGCCGCCGCACCAGGGCCACCGCCCGGTCCGCCTGGAGGGCCTCCGGGTGCAGGGTGAGGCCGGCCCAGTGGCCCACCTCCAGGATGGTCCGCACGGTGCGCGCGTTGGCGTGGTCCACCAGCGCGCGCGAGGGCAGCAGTCCTGACTGGCGCAGGAGCGTGAGGATGCGCCGCGTGTGGCGCTCCTTGTCCTTGAGCGGCGTGTGCACCACCACGCGCAGCTTGAGCTGACGGGCCAGGGCCAGCTGCTCCAGGAAGGCCTCTTCCTCCTCCTCGCCGCCCGCGTGCAGCCCCGTCTCGCCCAGGGCCACCACCCGGCCGCCCTCGAAGTAGTCCGGCAGGTGGCTCAGCACTTCCGACAGCCCCCGGCGCGGGATGCAGCGCGGGTGCACGCCCAGGGCGGCCCAGGCGCGGATGCCCAGCCGCTCCAAGCGCGGCAGCTGCTTCTCCACCAGCTGGTCGAAGTGCTGACGCAGCCCCTTGGCCGTGGGCTCCGGGAAGTGGTGCGCCACCACCAGGGCCTGTTCCACGCCGAAGAAGCGCATGGACTCCAGGTCCTGGTCCGTCAGGGCCTCCGGGTGGAGGTGCGCATCGAAGAGCGGAAGCGGCTCGGCCACGGGCAGTCGTTCTCCTTCGTTTCAGTCCTGGCCCGTCGCGGCGCCCTCGTTGCGCGGGTCACTGGAGGAATAGCGCAGGTTGGTGCGCGGGTCGCTGTAGACGGCCTCCGCGTCGCCCCAGGCGTCCACCCGGCGAATCTTGTGGCCCTTCGCCTCCAGCGCGGACAGCGTCGCCGGCTCCAGGCCCCACTTGTCCACCCAGAGCTCGTCCGGGAGGTACTGGTGGTGCAGCCGGCCCGTGCCCACCGCGCGCGCCACGTCCATGCCCTGGTCCACCACGTTGCTGATGGCCTGGATGACGGTGGTGGGGATGGTGGAGCCGCCGGGGCTGCCCACCGCCAGCATCACCCGCTTGGGGTCTTCCTTGGAGAACACCAGCGTGGGCGACATGGAGGACAGGGGCACCTTGCCGGCCTGGATGGCGTTGGGCTCACCGGTGACGAGCCCATACGCGTTGGGCACGCCCGGCTGCGCGGCGAAGTCGTCCATCTCGTCATTGAGGAGCACGCCGGTGCCCTTGGCCACCAGGCACGAGCCGAAGCTGTAGTTGACCGTGGTCGTCATCGCCACCGCGTTGCCGTCCTTGTCGATGACGGAGATGTGCGTGGTGTTCTTCTTCTCCGGCTCCGGCGTGAGCGCCCCCGCGTCCTTGCGCAGCGTGGAGGCAGGCCCGCCCGTCACGGGCGCCAGCAGCGACGCGCTGGGCGTGGCCTTCTTCGGGTCGATGCCGCCCGCCAGGTCCGCGATGTGGCCGGGCGACGTCAGCCGCTCCAGCGGCACCTGCACGAAGGCCGGATCGCCCAGGTACTTCGCGCGGTCCACGTACGCGCGCCGCACGGCCTCCACGTAGAGGTGCAGCGACTCCGGGTCTCGGTACGGCACGCCCTGCGGCCGCAGCTGCTGGAGCATGCCCAGCACCTGCACCACCGCCAGCCCGCCCGCGCTGGGCGGCGGCATGGTGAGGATGCGGTGCCCACGGTAGGTGGTCTCCAGCGGCGTGGCCGGGCGCGTGCGGTAGTTCGTCAGGTCCTCCTGCGTGAGCAGCCCGCCCGCGTCCTGCACCGTCTTCACCAGCGCCTGCGCCACCGGGCCCGCGTAGAAGGCCTTCGCGCCGCCCTTGGCCACCCGCTCCAGCGTGCGCGCCAGGTCCGGCTGTTTGAGCAGGTGCCCCACAGGAGGCACGTCCGGCGTGCCCTGCGCGTTGGGCGTCAGGAAGATGCGCGCGGCCTCCGGGTCCTGGCGCAGACACTCCGCGCGGCCGGTGGCCATCTGCTGGTACTTGGGTGTCACCCAGAAGCCCTGCTTCGCCAGCCGGATGGCCGGGGCCAGCACCACCGCGGGCTTGAGCTTGCCGTGCTTGGACAACAGCTCCAGGTAGCCCGCCACCGCGCCCGGCACCGCCACGCTCAGCGCGCCGTCCGTGGACAGGCCCGGCACCAGCGCGCCGTCCTTCAGGTACATGTCGCGCGAGGCGCCCTTGGGAGCCACCTCCCGGAAGTCCAGCACCTGGGTGCCGCCCGACTTCGCGTCGTGCACCAGCGCGAACCCGCCGCCGCCCACGCCGGAGTGGTAGGGGCCCACCACCGCCGCCACGAACGCCGCCGCCACCGCCGCGTCCACCGCGTTGCCGCCCTTGTCCAGCATCTGGAGCGCGGCTTCGCTCGCGGGCGGATACGCCGTGGCCACCGCACCTCCCCGGTAGGGACGTGCCGCACCCGCCTGCGCCGCCACCAGCAACACTGCGAGTCCCAGCGCACGGAACGACTGCCGTCCCGCGGCGCCCATGTGTGTTTTCCCCACCTGGAGGCCTTTCCTTGTGATTTCCGGCCGTTCCCTAATGCACCACGCGCCGCGCCAGGGCCAGGGTTTCAGCCAGACAACATTTTTTTCCTTGGATTGTGAGCGGAGGCGGGGCAGTCTCCGGTCATGCGCAGCAACGGGCGGTGCTCATGAGTCTTCCGAACCCCGTGGAAAACCCGGCGTCGGTTCCGACTCCGGCCTCCACTTCGGCGCGGCTGACGACGTTCCTGAAGCCGCGCTTCGGCATCACGGTCCAATGCAACACGTTGTGTGTAGCAGTCAGCGCCCGCCCCTCCCCGGACGTCCCGCGATCCGCTTTGAAGTCCGGGCGCGGTTGACGAGTTGATCGGCGGTCCCTAATTCTCCGCCGCATATGACAGCTCTGGCGGCGGTTGTGCTGTGCGCGGGCAAGGGCACGCGGATGAAGTCGGAGAAGGCCAAGGTCCTTCACCCCATCCTCGGCCGGCCCCTTTGCGCCTATCCCTTGAAGCGGGCCCTGGAACTGGGCGCCACGCACGTGGTGCCGGTGGTGGGCCACCAGGCAGCGGAGGTGGAGAAGTCCATCCGCTCCCACTTCCCGGACGCGCCCCTGCGCTTCGCGCTCCAGAAGGAGCAGAAGGGCACCGCGGACGCGGTGAAGGCGGCCCAGGACGCGCTGAAGGGCCACGACGGCCGCGTGCTCATCCTCTACGGAGACGTGCCGCTGCTCCGGAAGGAGACGCTCCAGTCGCTGCTCGCCGCGCACGACGCCGCGGGCGGAGTGCTGGCGCTGGTGTCCACCACGCTGGAAGACCCCACCGGCTACGGCCGCGTCATCCGCGAAGGCGGCAAGGTGGCGCGCATCGTGGAGCACAAGGACTGCACCCCGGAGCAGCGCGCGGTGAAGGAGTGCAACGCGGGCATCTACTCCGTGGACGCGGCCTTCCTCTGGAAGGCGCTGGCCGAAATCAAGCCCGTCAACGCGCAGGGCGAGTACTACCTCACCGACCTGGTGGAGATGGCCGCGAAGCTGGGCCCCGTGGGCGCGGTGGACGCGGACGCCACGGAGACCGCGGGCGTGAACGACAAGGTGGAGCTGGCGGCGCGCGCCCGCGTCCTCCAGCAGCGCATCAACGAAGCCCACATGCGCGCGGGCGTGTCCATCCAGGACCCCGCCACCGCGTACATCGAAGAGGGCATCACCATCGGCACCGATACGGAGATTGGCCCCAGCGTTTCGCTGATGGCCGGCACCGTCATCGGAAAGAACGTCACCATCGGTCAGGGCAGCGTGCTCACGGCCTCCCACGTGGCGGATGGCACCCACATCAAGCCCTACTCCGTGCTGGAGGAGGCGCGTGTGGGCGAGCGTTGCATCATCGGCCCGTTCTCCCGGCTGCGCCCCGCCACGGAGTTGGCAGAGGAAGTGCATCTGGGGAACTTCGTGGAGACGAAGAAGGCCCGCATCGGCAAGGGCACCAAGGCCAACCACCTGACTTACCTGGGCGACGCGAACATTGGCGCGGGCTGCAACATCGGCGCGGGCACCATCACCTGTAACTATGACGGGGTGAACAAGCACCTGACCGAGCTGGGCGATGGCGTCTTCATCGGCTCGGACAGTCAACTGGTGGCGCCGGTGAAGGTGGGGGACGGCGGGTATGTCGGCGCGGGCTCCACGGTGACGAAAAATGTGCCTCCTGGGAGCCTCGCTGTGTCCCGCGCGCCACAGGTCGTGAAGGAGGGGTGGGTGGCTGCCAAGAAGGCCCGGCAGGTGAAGGTGAAGGCTGGTTAGGAAGAGTGCTCGCCTGCTGGTCGGTCGGCGGGGCGGGGTTGGGCGTGTTGGGCGTGAACGGGTTGCCCGTGGTTTGCTCCGGCGCCGCGGGACGAGAAAGAGGCAGGACGAACATGTGCGGGATTGTTGGCTACGTCGGTGACAAGGAATCTGCTCCCATCCTGGTGTCGGGTCTGAAGAAGCTCGAGTACCGGGGCTACGACTCCGCGGGCGTCGCGGTGGTGGGCGGCAACCAACTCAATGTGGTGCGCGCCACGGGCAAGCTGCGCAACCTGGAGAACCGCGTGGTGCAGGACCTGCCCAAGGGCACCACCGGCATTGGCCACACGCGCTGGGCCACGCACGGCCGCCCCTCCGACGAGAACGCCCACCCGCACACGTACAAGAACGTGGCGGTGGTGCATAACGGCATCATCGAGAACCACCTGGCGCTCAAGGCGGAGCTGCGCGCGCGCGGCCACGTCTTCGCGTCGGAGACGGACTCGGAAGTGTTCGCGCACCTCATCTCCGCGGAGGTGGAGCGCGGCGTGGACCTGCCGGACGCCGTCCGCGCGGCCATCAAGCAGGTGAAGGGCACCTACGGCCTGGTGGTGGTGTGCTCCAACGACCCGGGCCGCATCGTGTGCACGAAGGACGCGTCGCCCATGGTGCTGGGCCTGGGCGAGGGCCAGAACTTCGTGGCCAGCGACGTGCCCGCGCTGCTTGAGCACACGCGCGACTTCGTCTACATGGAGGAGGGCGACCTGGCGGTCATCACCGCCGCCAAGGTCGACATCTTCAACCGCGACGGGAAGCTGGTGAACCGCCCCACGCGCCGCATCGACTGGACGCCGATGATGGCGGAGAAGGGCGGCTACAAGCACTTCATGCACAAGGAGATCTGGGAGCAGCCCCGCGCCATCGCGGACACGCTGCGCGGCCGGATGCTCCTCACGGAAGGCGACGTCCACTTCGACACGTGGAACCTGTCCCAGGAGCAGGTGAAGTCCTTCACCAAGGTCACCATCCTGGCCTGCGGCACGTCCTGGCACTCGGGCGTGGCCGGCAAGCACATGATTGAATCGCTGGCGCGGCTGCCGGTGGAGGTGGAGCTGGCCAGCGAGTTCCGCTACCGCGACCCCATCGTGGAGAAGAGCCACCTGGTCATCGCCATCAGCCAGTCGGGTGAGACGGCGGACACGCTGGGGGCCTTCAAGGAGGCCAAGCGGCTGGGCGCCCACACGTTGGCCGTCTGCAACGTCATTGGCAGCGCGATGACGCGCGAGTCGGACCTGCACATCCTCACCAACGCGGGCCCGGAGATTGGCGTCGCGTCCACCAAGGCGTTCACCACCCAGCTCGTCACCCTGTACCTGCTGGCGGTGAAGCTGGGCCGCATGCGCGGCACGCTGTCGGTGGAGGGCGCGCAGGAGCACCTGACGCACCTGGCCCAGGTGCCGAAGATGATTGAAGAGGTCCTCAAGTGCGAGCCGCAGGTGAAGCGCGTCGCGCGCGAGTTCATGAACGCGCAGGACTTCCTCTTCCTGGGACGCGGCCCCATGCACCCGGTGGCGCTGGAGGGCGCGCTCAAGCTGAAGGAGATTTCGTACATCCACGCGGAGGGCTACGCGGGCGGTGAGATGAAGCACGGCCCCATCGCGCTCATCGACGAGAAGATGCCCGTCGTGGTCATCGCGCCGAAGCAGCCGCACGTCGCGTACGAGAAGATCATCGGCAACATCGAGGAGGTCCGCGCGCGCGGCGGCAAGGTCATCGCCATCCTCGACGAGGACGACACGCAGGCGGACACCCTGGCTGACCACGTCATCCGCATCCCCGCCGCCTGCGCGCTGCTCGCGCCGGTGGTGGCCACCATCCCGCTCCAGCTGCTCGCGTACCACGTGGCGGAGATGCGCGGGAACGACGTGGACCAGCCGCGCAACCTGGCCAAGAGCGTGACCGTCGAGTAGCGCTGCACGGCTTCCACGCCTGAATGCGAAAGAGCCCGGACTCCCTTCACAGGGGGCCCGGGCTTCTTCGTTCCCGCTACTTCTCGTCCGCCAGCTCCAGGAGCACCTCCAGGTCCGCGGCGGCGTCCAGCGACTCCAGCAGCTCCAGGTTCTCCACCACCTCGCGATCCTCGTCGGTGAGCTGGGGCTGTGGCTGACGCGTGTCCGACGGCGGAGGCGGGGCCTCCGGGTGCACGGCCTTCGCGGGCGCGGGGACCTCTTCGGACGGCGGGGACTGCTGGGCGGACGCGGGCACGGCGGCCGTGAGCGCGAACAGCAGCAACCAACAGGGTGCGGGCCTCACTTGTTGCGCCGCCTTTCGCGCAGCCGCTCGCGTGCCTCCTGTCGCTGCTCCTGGGACATCTGCCGCCAGCGGCGCATGTTCTCCAGCATCTGCTCGCGGCGCTCCGGGTGTTCCTTGAGATAGGCGCGCACCCGTTCGCGCAGCTCCCCTCGGCGCTCCGGGGTGAGGCCGCGCAGCTCGCGCACCTGCTCACGCACCGCCTGCCGCTCCTGGGGCGACAGGCGCTGGAAGTCGCGCAGGTTGGTCTTCAGCCGCTCACGCTCCTCCGGGGGCAGCTGCCGCCAGCGCTGGAGGTTCGCGCGCACGCGGGCCTGCTCCTCCGGGGACATGGCCTTGAACTCGCGCAGCTTCGCGCGCAGGGCTTCCTTCTGCTCCGGCGGGAGCTTCTCGAAGCGCTCCGCGGCGGTGGGCGCGGGGGCGTTGGCCGCGAGGGCGGGCACTCCGATGATCAGCGCCACGGCCAGCACGCCGGCGGTCATCCTTCCCAGCATCACGGCACCCCCAGTTCATGGAGGTTCTCGACGACCTCCAGGTCTTCGGAGCTGTTGAGCCCCAGCACTTCGTAGTCCTCGACCAGCTCCAGGTTCGCCGCCACCTCCAGCGCGCCCGGGTCCCACTCCTCCAGCGAGGGCGACTCCACGCGCGTGCGTCCGGCCACGAGCAGCGTCAGCACCACCGCGGCGGCCAGTCCCGCCGAGGGCACGAGCACGCCGGGCCTCAAGAGGTGCGCGAACCGCTCGCGCCAGGTGGGCGGCAGCGCGTCCACCCGCGCCAGCAGCTCGCGCCGGGCGGACGGTGAGGGCGTGAACGCGGGCAGCGCCGCCATCCGCGCCACCGTGAGGCGCAGGAGCTTCTCCGTGCCCTGGCACTCCGCGCAGGTGACCAGATGGGCCTCCACGCGCGCGCGGTGCGGGGGCGGCAACTCCCCGTCCACCCAGGCCGTCAGGTCTTCTTCGAACGCACAGCTCATGCCCGACTCCTCGCGGGCACGGTGCCCGCCTGCAACGCTTCAATCCTGCGCGCCACCGCCAGGGTGGCCCGGTGGATGAGGCTCTTCACGGCGGCCTCGCTCGCCTCCAGCGCCTCGGCGATGTCCCGGTACGCCATGCCCTCGAAGCGGCACATGGTGAACGCGGCCCGCTCGCGGTCGCTCAAATCCTTCAGGGCCAGGCCCACCGCCGCCTCCAGCTCCCGGCCGCTCAGCGCCTGGTCCGGCCTGTCTCCGTCGGGCCCTGGCATCCGCATCGCCCCCACGTCTTCCTCCGCCGGGGCCTCCGCCGTGAGGCGCGCCACGCGGTACTCGCCGCGCCGCATCTCGTTGAGGCAGTGGTTCGTCGCCACCCGGAAGAGGAACGTCTTGAACTTCGCCGTGGGCTTGTAGGAGCGCGCGTGGCGGTAGAGCTTCACGAAGATGTCCTGCGTGAGCTCCTCCGCCCGCGCCGCGTCCCCCACGAAGCGGAACGCGAAGCGCGCCACGCTCGCGTGGTGCCGGTCGAAGAGCCAGGCGAAGGCCTGCTTGTCGCCCGCCGCCACCTTCAGCATCGCCTGCGTGTCCGGGTCCCAATCCATCCGTGAGGTCAGAAACCCCGTTGCCCGCTGGAAGTTGCGGGCTCACCCACTTTGAACCCCAAGCCACGCCCCGGTTACAGTTTCGCCACCGTGTCCGATGCTTTCCGCCCACGTTCGCGCACACCATCTCCCCACCTGGGAGAGGAGGCGGAGCCCCCGTCGGACCTGGCGGCCTGGGAGCCTCCGGCGCAGGGCGGCACGCCCACCCCGCCCACGGACTCGCCGCTGCCCATGTACCTGCTGGCGCAGCAGGCCCGGCGGGCGCAAGGGGACGAACAGAAGCGCCTGTCCTGGAACCTCAACCAGCTCCTGGAGGAGCTGGGGGCGCAGGGTGGGGGTCGGACGGAGGCGGACGCCTTCCACCGGCTGCTGGAGGGGGGCAACCTGGACGGGCTGGTGGACTCGGACGGGCGCTCCTGCCGCGCCACGGCGGTGGAGTCCCTGCTGGCCCTGGGCTTCCCCTACGCGCTGGAGGTGCGTCCGGAGGACCTGGAGCACCTCACGAACGCCCCCGTCCCGGGCACGCGGCTGACGCCTCCCAGAGGGGGGCCCTTCCCGGCC
>NZ_RAWF01000678.1:0-433 GCF_003612075.1 Corallococcus sp. CA041A | reverse complement strand
GGTGTACGTCTTGATGCTGGAGATGGTTTCCAAGGTGCTGAGATATCACCTTATTATGATTCATTACTCGTAAAATTATCTACACATGCGATATCATTTAAACAAGCAGAAGAAAAAATGGTACGTTCATTACGAGAAATGCGTATTCGTGGTGTTAAAACTAATATTCCATTCTTAATTAATGTAATGAAGAATAAAAAGTTCACAAGTGGTGATTACACAACTAAATTTATTGAAGAAACACCAGAACTTTTCGACATTCAGCCGTCTCTAGATAGAGGTACTAAAACATTAGAATATATAGGTAATGTAACAATTAATGGTTTCCCAAATGTTGAGAAACGTCCGAAACCAGACTATGAATTAGCATCAATTCCAACTGTATCTTCAAGTAAAATCGCTTCATTTAGTGGTACGAAACAATTGCTTGATG
>NZ_RAWF01000677.1:0-434 GCF_003612075.1 Corallococcus sp. CA041A | reverse complement strand
ATAAAGCACAACGACGACTGGAGTCGGGACCTTCGAAGCTCCATATGCATTATCAATCTGATGTTGCCCCATGACAGCATGCAGATAGGTACGTACCCTTTCCTTTGCCCCTCCATCCTCCATGGACCATCGCCGACAGATTGTATCCACCCTAGGATCTGGAGCTCAGACTGGGCAGGCGGTAGATGGCGGCAAATATCGCATTGGAGCTTCACCCGTGGGAATGTTGACTTGGATTCTGGAGCTCTGTTGACTTTATTCACTGGTACATAGGTACAATACGGGCCTACCAAATTATAACTGCGAAGGTAGTACTGCTCTGATAAAAAGGTACCTACAATACGGAGCGCATACCTGCCACACCTGCCACATCCATTACCTAGGGAGTTATTCAGCGACACTATCCCTTCATACACCATATTCAGGCCATCCAC
>NZ_RAWF01000676.1:0-434 GCF_003612075.1 Corallococcus sp. CA041A | reverse complement strand
CAGCTAGTCCGTACTTCTCTACTTCCTGGAATCCTCAAGACGCTACGTGAGAATCGAAAGCATCCGCTGCCTCTCAGAGCCTTTGAGGTGTCAGACATTGCCTATCAAGATCCTACAGATGAACAAAGGTTGACCCGCAACGAGCGAAGAGTCTGTGCAACATATACCGACAAGGAAGCCCGATTCGAAGTTGTCCATGGTCTGCTAGACAAGATCATGAGATCACTCGACATTCCCTTCATCGGTCGCTCAAATCAAGGCAAGACCAAGGGCTACTGGATCGCAGAAGGCAATGATCCTACTTTCCTTCCCGGTCGATCGGCGGTCATCAAGTTTAGGCCTGGACCCTCTTCCACTCCAATCACAAATACAGTACCAGCTTCGGAATCCACTGTACAAGCAGCAGCGGTATCTTCGACGGAGACGGGTACGGA
>NZ_RAWF01000675.1:0-435 GCF_003612075.1 Corallococcus sp. CA041A | reverse complement strand
ATTCCGTACGCGTTCCTTAACATGGCGATTCATATCATTTGTAACTTCTCTGTCGAAGGTGCAGTACGCAATGACGGTTGCCGCTGAATTCAAGATCGAATACCTGCAGTACCTGGATACGGACGGCAAACTCGTCCGCGATGACCTGCCCGCGTCGCTGCGCGACCCCCAGGTCCTGGTACCGCTGTTCAAGCAGATGCTGTTCGTACGTACGTTCGACAGCAAATCCATCGCACTGCAGCGCACCGGCAAGCTGGGCACCTATGCCGCCTGCCTGGGCCACGAAGCCGCGCACGTGGGTATCGGCGCGGCGATGCAGAAGGACGACGTGTTCGCGCCTTCATACCGCGAGTATGGCGCGATGTTCATGCGTGGCGTGCGCCCGCACGACGTGCTGATGTACTGGGGCGGCGACGAACGCGGCAACGATTACGG
>NZ_RAWF01000674.1:0-435 GCF_003612075.1 Corallococcus sp. CA041A | reverse complement strand
CACCTGCACGGTGCACCTGCACCGTTATGCTGTTCGGCTCCTGCAGGCTCTAGCGCATGATTACTAACTGATAGGGCTAGAGGACAGGGCGAGTCCACTCGCTAGGTATCCCGACCATCTCAGCTACCTTCAGCTGCTCGACCGACCCGCCCGTAACCCGATACAGCTTAAGCTTGGCCAGGGCTTCCCAAGTCTGCCAGACTGCCAGGGCTAGAGGTTCTGATCGGCACCCATACGTCCTGTATAGCCCTAGGGCAACAGCGGATATAGGCCATTGGGCGAGCTTCGGAGAATCGACTCACTGATTAGGGGCATGAATCAACGCTAGTAATAAGGCGGATTTACACGTGGTCTCCGTATGCCGCTGTTTGTTCCTACTTCCGCAAGACGTTACGTAGGTATGTGTGTTTGTATGTTTGTGTGTTCAGGGGCCAT
>NZ_RAWF01000673.1:0-435 GCF_003612075.1 Corallococcus sp. CA041A | reverse complement strand
CAACTAGACCTACACAAAAAAACCTAACTTTGGAGTACACAAAGCAAGTAAATAATACTTCGATCTCCGTAAAATATACGGCTATAAATAAGTTAGATCCTAATTTTATTACAGGCTTTGTAGACGCAGAAGGGTGTTTTATTTTAGGGGTATTCGCAGATAGTAATTATAAAATAGGTTATAAAGTTCAAGCTATATTTAAAATTAATTTAGATAATAAAGATTATGATTTATTATGTCAAATTAAAGATTATTTTGGGGCAGGAAGTATTACAAAACATGGGAACACTACTTTACAATATGCGATTAAATCTTTGAAAGATTTAAACATAATTATTTCTCATTTTTATAAATATCCATTGATTAGTCAAAAATGGGCAGATTACAAGCTTTTCAAGTCAGCGGTTTTACTACTTAAAGATAAAGAACATCTAA
>NZ_RAWF01000672.1:0-435 GCF_003612075.1 Corallococcus sp. CA041A | reverse complement strand
CCTGGACACCGTGTTCAACGCTGACCCGGGCGTGGTCGACGAACACGGGCTGCTGGCCGATGCGCAACGTCGCCTGCAATCGGCGCGGGCCGCGGTGGACCGGGTGGCGGCACAGCCGCATGGCGCGCGCCAGGTGGAGGACGTGGAGCGCGCGATCAGCAGCATGTTCGCCGTGGTTGATCGCCTGCACGTGCTGAGCTCGGCGCAGATCAACGTGCTGGTCAGCGCCGACCGCGAAGCAGCGATTCCGGCGATGCAGGGCCAGGTGCTGATCGACCTGCGCGAGCATGGCGGCCGCCTGGCCTCGAACGTGATGGCGCCGGTGGCGGTACCGGGGGCCTGGCGTGACGAACAGGTGCGGGCGGCATTGCAGACCGAAGGCCGCCTGCTGGAGCTGTGGCGGCTGGCAGGCAGCCATGAAGCGGTGTTCCGCAG
>NZ_RAWF01000671.1:0-436 GCF_003612075.1 Corallococcus sp. CA041A | reverse complement strand
GCGCACCTGCGCCTGCAGTCGGGCCCATGCATCGGCTTGCAGCCCGGACGGAAGGCTGCCGGACAGCACCACCGGCAGCTGCGGCTGGAGCAGTGCGTCGAGTCGGCGCGATACCGCGTCCAGATCGGCGTCGCACAGTGACAGGCCGGGCAGGTTGATGTCGGTGGTCTCGCCGTTGGCATCTTCCACCAGCTTGATGTTGGTGCGGGTACGGCCCGGAATGCGCAGACACGCGTCTGCGATGCCCCGATCGGAAAACAGTGCGCTGAACACGCCGTCGTTGCCATCGCCGAGCACGCCCAGCGCAGTGGTCGGCACGCCCCAGTCTGCCAGGCAAGCGGCCACGTTGATGCCTTTGCCGCCGGCGTCGTCGCGGGAACTGCGGGCGCGATGCACGTGACCCGGTTGCAGGTGCGCCAGCCGCACGGTCTGGTCG
>NZ_RAWF01000670.1:0-437 GCF_003612075.1 Corallococcus sp. CA041A | reverse complement strand
TGGCGGTCCTGGTGCAAGCGGATATCCCCAGACTTTCAAATGATCCAATAACATTTGCTTTGTTGCCCATCCCTTACCACTGCCTGCCGGCCTTGCGTTGCTGTAAGGACGATTCAGGGGTCACCTGACGTTGCTGACAAACAAGATGCCGAGCCTTGTGGTCTCTGACTTTAATATCGTGATTGCGGTCTTGGGAGGATGGATATCTCTCTTTGGATTGGTCTCGTACCTGCTAAAGGAGAACTTCTACTTATCGGAAGCGCGTAAGCAGCCTCTTATCGGACACTTGAGATCCTATTGTCCATAACGGGCCTGTTACTGATAAAGTGAAGTTATATCACTCGGTGCTGGAGTGGCCTTCTCGCCTCATGCAGCCAACTTCATCAGGCCCCAGGAATATGCCATGTTCGATGATGTCAACTTGGATAAGATCACTC
>NZ_RAWF01000669.1:0-437 GCF_003612075.1 Corallococcus sp. CA041A | reverse complement strand
ATATGTACCTAGCAATCCCAGAAGCGCTGCTAACCAGCATTGACAACCCCACTAAAGGCAATCGTAACCTAACCTCCCCTGTACTGAACGCTCCCGACTTATCACCGTAACCCTTCAAAAGGCGATTCAAGTGGGGTTATGTCTGCCTATCATAAACCAACGCTTGATCCTGATATACCTGCAAGGGTAGGTATGTAAGTAACGCAACTTGATGGGAAGATGGATATATTGCTCCGTACCTAAGGGCGTGTGTTCTTGTAGGGGTAGGTACCTAGGTAGCTTACCTGGTAGGTTGGGGGGACTTTGTCTGTCTAGGTACGTATGTACGTGACCCTCTCCAATCGACTGACTTGAAGACCTAGATGAGGTCAAGATTGCGAGTGACGTGGTGATGGAATCTTGCGATAAGCGAAGTCGGTTTCGAATAAGTCGATGCG
>NZ_RAWF01000066.1:0-37874 GCF_003612075.1 Corallococcus sp. CA041A | reverse complement strand
GCACGTCGCCGCTGCCATCCGCTGGGTAGTGCGCCTTTCTCCCCAGGACGCCCTCCGCAAGGCGGGCTGCCTCGCCGAGGGCTTCTGGCTGCGCGATTTGTTAGAGAACTTCTGGCGACCTACTTAGCGCACGTCCAGCGTGCGGCGGAAGAACGCCACGCCTTCCGCGTTGGTGCGCGCGTGCGAGGCCGGGCGCGTCCCCGTCACCGGGTCGCGGCACAGCATCGCGATGACGTCGAAGCCCTTCGGGTAGCACTCGGGCAGGAAGCTGAAGTGTCCCGCGTCGTCCAGGACCACCGTCGTCGTGGTCGCGGGCGGCAGCAGCCCTGCCAGGTGCATACCGTGCCCTTCGTGCGGCATCAGCTCGTCACCCTTCGCGAGCACCAGCTCCACCGGCTTCTGGACGTCGGCGGTGTCACGCGCCTCGAAGGAGGCCGCCATGCCCGGCGCCATCGCGAACGCGGCCTTCACTCGCGGGTCCAGGTACGACGCTCGCGAGCGCTTCATGTCGATGCGGCTGTAGTCCACGTCGCGCAGGCCCTCGCAGCCAATCTCCTCCTTGGTGCCCGGCGTCTTGCAGCGCTTTTCAATCCACTCCAGGTTCAGGTTCAGCCCCACCAGCGCCAGCGCCGTGTAGCCGCCCATCGAGTGCCCCGACGCGCCGATGCGCTCCGGATCCACGCGCGGGCCCCACTTCGGATCCTTCAGCAGGTGGTCCAGGATGACCGTGAAGTCTTGCGGACGCTCGTACGCGCGCGCGAAGCCCTCCGGGCTCGTGTCGCCGAAGGTGTTGCCCGGGTGGTTCAACGCCACCACGACGAAGCCATGCGCCGCCAGGTTCGAACCGAACCAGGACAGGTCCATCAACGAGCCCCCACTCCCGTGCGACAGCAACACCACCGGCCAGCGCTCCCGCGCGTCCGAAAGCGGTGCGTCCTTCGCTCCGTAGAAGGGCTTGAACAGGTCCGACGGCGCACGGTTGTCCATCGGCGTGCCGGGCGCCACCGGGTACCAGACCAGCGGCTTCAACGTGCGGCGGCGGACCGCGTCCTCGTACGTCAGCGATTGCGTGACGCCCACCGCGTAGGCCGCGTCCGCCCCGTAGAGCGACGCATGGTCCGTACGCGGAGCCTCCGTCGCCTTCTTCGAGGAAGAACAGCCGCCCATCAGCACCGCGGCGGCGAGGAGCATGGAACCCACGGGCGACAAGAAGCGGCGCATGCTCCGCAGCATGACCGGGAACGACAGGACAAGGAAACCCGGAAATCGCCGTCAGCTCACAGCCGCACGGTGGTCCCGCGCGTCACCAGCGCGGCCAGACCCTGCTTCGTCTGCGCGGCGCTGCGCAGGTGCAGCGTGAGCGCGCCCAGTTCGCGGATCCACGTGGCCGCGTTCGGGCCCAGGCCGGAGAACAGCACGGACAGGGGCGGCGGCTGGGGCAGCTTCCCCGTCCAGTAGCCCAGCACCTCGTCGCGCTCCGGCAGCACCGGCAGCTTCAGGCGTTCCTGCTCCCGCGTCAGCAGCCGCTCCAGCTTGCGCGGCAGGTTCACCTGCCAGTGCAACACCGTCTTCGCCGGCCGCCAGGCCCAGTCCGCGAAGGCGAACCGCTCACGGACCGCGTACTCCCCACGGCCCTGCGTGACGAAGACGCGGTCCGGCGGGAACTCCGGGAAGGGGTCCCACTGCCCGGCCAGGAGCGACGCCAGCCCCTGCTCGCCCGGAGGGCGCCTGCGGAAGTTGTCCCGCACCACGCGCGCCGCCTTCGTGTCCCAGTAGGGATAGGCCGCGTCCTCCACCATCAGCGCCAGGTTCAGCGCCTCGTCCCACTCGTCCGCGTAGCCGCCAGGGGACCCGCCCACCTCCCAGCCGCCGGGCGACTCGCGCCAGGGCTGGAACACCAGCCGGTCCACCAGGTCCATCCACCCGTCCGAGTCCACCGACCCCACGCCCCCCGGCAACGCCGACGAGGCCAGCCGCTGGCAGAGCGTGAACGCCTGCGCGTCACCCAGGTGGTTGGAGAGGGCTTCCAGCGCGCCGGAGGCATCCCCCATGGCGCGCGTGAAGAAGGGCAGCACCTGCTCGTGGAAGAAACGATCGTTGATGGGACGCAGGACGACGTCCATGCGGGGCGTCTCCTGTCAGGCCCTCAGGGCCGCGCGTCTTCCTGGACGATGAGGGCGTGGATGTCCGCGGCCGAGGGCGCTTCCAGGATGGCCGCCCGGAAGCGCGGGTTCTTGAACAGCCGCGAGATGCGCGCCAGCGCCTTCAGATGCACCCCCGCGCTGTTCTCCGGCGCCACCAGCGCGAAGAACAGGTGCGTGGGCTTGCCGTCGATGGACTCGAAGTCCACCCCCGCGCGCGACACGCAGAAGGCCGCCTGGAGACTGTCCATGCCCGCCAGCTTGCCGTGGGGGATGGCCACGCCTTCGCCAATGCCCGTGCTGCCCAGCTTCTCCCGTTCCTGGAGCACCGCCACCAGCCGGTCCTCGCGCAGATTCGGATGCGCCCGGGCCAACGTGGCACTCAGCTCGCGCAGCACCTCCGGTTTCGTCCGGGCTTGCATGTCCGCGACGACCGCCTGGGGGCTGAGGAAATCGGCGATTCTCAATGGCGCTCCCGCACTGGCGCTCCGGGCCGGCAATGATTCCTCGGCCGGCAATTACTCCTCACACTGGATTCGCGCAAGGGTCGCCTGGGCGGTGGCAGGCGCTTCGCTCACTGCGCGTCAGCCCGGGCCGTTCCCCCCACCCCGGACCCGGGCCCGGGGATGTCCCGGACCCGGTTCCCCGGCACGGATACGACTGCCTGTCAGGTGCCGGTGGCGGCCACCGGCGCGTCAGGCAGGTGCGGCTCGATGAGCCCGAACCCTCCCTCCTTGCGCCGGTAGACGATGGACAGCGCCTGGGACTGCTGGTTCTGGAACACGTAGAAGTCGTTGTTCATCAGGTTCATCTGCATCACGGCGTCGTCCACGGACAACGACTGGATGGCCAGATGCGTGGTGCGCACCAGGCGGGCGACACCCGACTCGGCCACCGGCGCCTGCGCGGCGGGCGCGGCCTGGGCGGCGGGCGTGGAAGCCTCCGCGGTCGCCTCCGGCTCGTGGACCTCGAAGACGTCGTGGCGGACCCTCACCAGGTCCTGGCGGTGATGGACCTTCTCCTTGCCGTGGTGCGACTTGAGCTTGTCGCGGTAGCGGCGCAACTGCCGTTCGATCTTGTCCATCGCCAGGTCGATGGACGCGTACATGTCATCGCTCTTCTCACGCCCTCGGAGGACCCAGGCGCCGGAGTGGATGGTGATGTCCGCGTGATGCAGGTGCCGCTCCAACGACAGCACCACGTGGGCTTCACCAGCCCGGTCCAGCAGTCGGTTCACCCGATCGACCTTTTCACGGGCGTACTCCTTCAGGGAATCCGACGCTCCGAACTGACGGAAGGTGATGTTGAGCTGCATGCGTGGCCGCCTCCTAGGGAGAGAGGTAAGCTCCGTGACAGATCAGAAACGGAGCCCACGCCGAAAGCAACCCGGCCCCCCAGGTTGGAAATCCCGTTCACGGATCGCGCTCGCGAAAGCGACCGCAATAGGACACGTCTGGTGTCCGCTGCATGGCACGGTGAGGGGATTCCGACCCGGGCCTCATTTTCCGGTCGGCATTCCCCCACACCGCGTGCGTGGCGCTCACGCCAGCAACATGCCTGCGGATCGCCCCGCGGCCCGGCGGAATCAGGGCACCACGGAGAGCACGTAGTCCTGCGAGTGGTAGATGGCGCCCGAGCACGACGCCACGCCCGTGCACTCGCCCACGACGCCCTCCAGGTCCGCGCCCAGCGTCAGGATGTGGTTCGCCTGCGGGGTGCCCGCGGCGATGGCGACGGTGGACGTGTTGCCGTTCTGCGTGACGGAGAGCACGCCGGGCGCGCGGCCCCCTTCGCGCAGGAGCAGCGCCTCCACCGGACCGGGCACCTCCGTGGAGGGCTCCCAGAGGAAGTCGTAGGACTGCCCCACGCGCAGCTTGTCTGGGGTGCCCTCGCCCTGGAACGTGAACTTGCGCTTGGCCTTGGCGTTCTTCACCACCAGGCGCACGGTGCTGGAGGAGTCCTGCAACTGCACGACGATGTCCTCCACCGGCTCGCGGCCCCAGGCGGCCGGATCGAAGTTGAAGTAGACGCGGCTGTTCTCACACGCCTCCGAGCGCCCGCCCACGTCCGACGCACCACCCGGCACCAGCGTCATGGGCTGGCCGTTGAAGGTGGCCGTCACGTCGTCGGCGAAGCGCGAGCACGGGCCGTCCGGCGACACCGTGTAGCTGGCGGTGAAGCGGTGCGCGCCCTGCGCGTCCGGCGTCTCCGCGTCATCCACGTCCGCCAGCGCGAAGATGAGCGAGCGGTCCGACAGCTCCGCCAGCGACATCACCTTCGTCTCGCCGCCGCTACAGCCGGTGAGCGCCACGAGCGCCCCCAGGACGGTGAAGCAGGACACGGTTCGACGCGGGCTCGAGGCGGGGAAGGTCATGGCGGCCGGCACCCTATCACTCCCGCGCCAGCAGTCCTTCGAGCCGCGCCTTCACGCCGGGCCACTCGGTGTCGATGAACCCGTAGTACGCGCTGTCCCGCACCACGCCGCCGCGCACCAGCATGTGGTTGCGCAGGATGCCCTCGAAGGAAGCACCCAAGCGCAAGATCGCCGCCCTGGAGCGCGCGTTGCGGCTGTCCGTCTTGAGCTGCACGCGCATCACGCCCAGCGTCTCGAAGGCGTGCGTGAGGAGCAGGTACTTGCACTCGGTGTTCACCCGCGAGCGCCACGCCCGCCGCGCCAGCCACGTGGAGCCGATTTCGAGCGTGCGGAACTCGCGGGAGATGTCCAGGTAGCGCGTGGTGCCCACCACCGCGCCGCTGGCCTGCTCGCGGATGGCGAAGGGCCGCTCCGTGCCCGCGGCGGATGCCTTCAGCGCGACGGTGATGTAGTCCGCGACGTCCGCTTCCGTGCGCAGCACGCGCGAGAAGTGGTCGAAGATTTCCGGTTCGCAGACCGCCGCGAGCGCGGGCACGTGCTCCAGTGACAACGGCTCCAGTCGCACCGCCCTCCCCTCCAGGGTGACGGGCGGGACGACGAGCGGCACGGGGTCACGACGGGGAACGCCGACATCGGTGGGGAGCACGGGGTCCATGGACCGCTTCATGCCCCAAACCGGCCCTGCTGTGCAGGGCCGGCGCTTCAAGGACAGCTCAGAAGTACTTCTTGCGCTTGCTGCTGGGGAGGATGCCCAGCACCTCGCGGTACTTGGCCACCGTGCGGCGGGCAATCTCCGTGCCCTGCGAGCGCAGCAGCTCGACGATCTTCTGGTCCGAGTACGGGTTGCGCGAGTCTTCCTGCGACACCAGCTGCTTGATGTGGTGCTTCACGGCCTCGCTGGCCGTGTCCTCGCCGGACACGCGCGCGATGGACGAGTTGAAGAAGTACTTCAGCTCGAAGATGCCCTGCGGCGTGTGCACGTACTTGCTGGTGGTGACGCGGCTGACGGTGGACTCGTGCATGCCGATGTCCTCCGCCACGTCGCGCAGGATGAGCGGCTTCAGGTGCGCGATGCCCTTGTCCAGGAAGTCCCGCTGGAACTTCACGATGCTCTCGGTGACCTTGTAGATGGTCCGCTGCCGCTGGTGGATGGAGCGGATGAGCCACATCGCGCTGCGCAGCTTGTCCTGGATGAACTCCTTCGTCTGCCCGGGGCTCACCGCGCCGTTCTTGAGCGCGTTCCGGTACATGCCGGAGATGCGCAGCTTGGACAGGCCGTCGTCGTTGAGGACCACGGTGTAGTCCTCGTCCCCCAGCTTGTAGACGAAGACGTCGGGGGTGATGTACTGCGCGTCGTCCCCGCTGAAGTTGCGGCCCGGCCGCGGGTCCAGCTTCGGGAGCAGCTTCGCCGCAGAGACCACCTCGTCCAGGGTGACCTTGAGGTCCTTGGCGATGGCCGGCAGGTTCTTGCTCTCCAGGTACTTCATGTGCCGCTTGATGATGAGGCCCAGCAGCGCCGCGTTCGGGTCCTTCATCGCCTGCAGCTGGATGAGCAGGCACTCCTGCAGGTCGCGCGCGCCGCAGCCCCGGGGCTCCAGGTTCTGGATGCGGCGCAGAGTGCGCTCCGCCACGTGCATGGGCACGTCCGCCTCGTTGGACAGGCGGATGAGCGGGTCGCCTTCAATGTCGGGCAGCTTGAGGTAACCGTCGTCGTCCAGGTTCCCCAGGATGAGCACCGCCACGCGGCGCTCGGCCTCGTTGAGCCGCAGCGTGCCCAGCTGCTCCTGGAGGTGGTCGACCAGGTCCTCCTTCTTCACCATGTTGGCTTCGAACGACGGCAGGTCGTCCGTGGCCACGTTGCCCTTGTTGGAGGCGGTGGTGGGCTCGTTGAACTGGTAGCTGTTGAGGTAGGACTCCCAGTCGATCTCCGGGGGTCCCTCGCCGTCCGCCTTGAACTCCTGGGCGTTCTCCGGCGTCGCCGACGGCAGGTCCACGTCGCGCGCGATTTCCGCGTTGTCCGCTTCGAGCGAGGCCTCGCCAGGCTCCTTCTCGCTCACCTCCCCGGGCATGCCCTCCTCGGGCTGCTCCAGGAGGGGGTTCTGCTCCATCTCCTCGCGGACCTGGTCCAGGAGCTCCATGCGTGAGAGCTGGAGGAGCTTGATGGCCTGCTGCAGCTGGGGCGTCATCACCAGCTGCTGGGCGAGCTTCAGGCTCTGTTTGAGTTCCATCGCCATGTGGGGGCGTCTCCGGAAGGCTTGCGTGCCACCTGATTGGAGATTCCAATCAAGGACCGTGCCAACCTAACAAGGACCCCCGGCCACGTCCAGTGCCCCAGCGCGTGGTTTCTGATTTGCATCGTCAAAAATCCGCTGGAAATCCGACAGGTTGTCGTAACCCCCGCTCGCTTGGCAGATGTTCAGACGTCGACGCAAAAGCGGGGCCAACTTCACCGCGAGCATCTGGAGACATACGGAGAGAGCGGCTTTTCACGGAGCCTGGAGACGGAACCGGTCTCCCAGGTAGACGGCCCTCGCGCGGGCCGAGCCGGCGATCTGCGCAGGGGTGCCCTCTTCGAGAATCTGACCCTGTGCGATGATGTAGGCCCGGTCACAGATGCCCAGGGTGTCCTGGACGTTGTGGTCGGTGATGAGGATGCCCAGGCCCCGCTCCCGCAGGAGGTGGATCTGCCGCTGGAGGTCGCCCACGTTGATGGGGTCCACGCCGGCGAAGGGCTCGTCGAAGAGGATGAAGCGGGGGGCGGGGATGAGGCTGCGGGCGATTTCGGCGCGCCGCCGCTCGCCGCCGGAGAGCGTCTCTCCCCAGGAGTCGGCGACGTGGGAGAGGCCGAACTCCTCCAGGAGGGTGTCCGCGCGCTGCTTGCGGTCCTGGGCGGTGAGCCCCTTCTGGAGCTCCAGCACGGCCAGGAAGTTCTCGCGCACCGTGAGCTTGCGGAAGACGGAGGCCTCCTGCGGCAGGTAGCCCACGCCACGGCGCGCACGGCGGTGCATGGGCAGGTGGGTGAGGTCCTCGTCGCCCACGCGCACCCGGCCCGCGTCCGGCGTCACCAGGCCCACCACCATGTTGAAGCTCGTCGTCTTGCCGGCGCCGTTGGGTCCCAGCAGGCCGACCACTTCACCGGGGGCGACGTTGAAGGACACGTCGCGCACCACCTGGCGCTTGCGGAAGGACTTCTGGAGCCCTTCGGCGAACAGCTTCGCGCCGCTCATGGCGTCGTGCCCGCCGGCTTCGGCGTGGGGGCCTTCTTGCGGGTGCCGGGGACGGCGGTGGTGGACGGGGAGTCCACGAGGATGCGGGCGTTCTCCACCTCCAGGCGCTCGCTGCCCAGGACGAGGCGCACCTTGGTGCCGGTGAGGTAGGTGTTGCCCTGGCGGGCCTCCGGGGAGCCCGTCACCACCAGCACGCCCGAGGGCACGTCGTAGTCGGCTCGTTCGCCCCGGGCCTGCCGGTCGCCGTCCACGGCGCGCACGTTGCCGGCGCACACCACGCGCGTCACCTGGCGGGTGGCGTTGTAGTAGCCGGTCATCTTCTCGCAGCGGATGTCCATGGTCTGGTGCTTCACCACCACGTTGCCGGTGAGCACCGCCTGGTTGCGGTCGCCGGTGACGTGGTCCGCGGACAGGTCCACCGGGTTGCGCAGGCCCGTGGGCGCCAGCGACGTGCCCGGCGCGGGCGGCGGAGCGGCCGGAGCGGCCGAGTCGGGAGCAGCGGGCTTCGCGGCGGGCGCGGTGGGGGCACCGGGCTTCGCGGGCGGAGTGGCCTGCGCGACGACCGGGGCGCCGGAAGCTGCGGGCGCGGCGGCCTGCGAGGACGCGGGCTGGGCCAGGAACAGCGCCATCACGAGGAACTCAATCACTCCGTCGCTCCACCCAGCACGGCTTGGACCGTGCCCTCGAAGGTGAACGTCTGGTCCGCGGAGGACAGCGTGAAGCGGTCCGCCCGCATCTGGTAGTCCGGGCCCCTCATCGTCACGCCCTCGTCGCCATGGGCCCGCCGCGCGTCCGAGTCGTAGGTCAGCCGGGGAGTGTTGGCCACCAGTCCCTCCGCCGTCTGCACGACGACCCCGCCGGACCCCACCCACCTCTTGGACGCGAGGCTGCCGTCCATATTCGGCGCGGTGATGACGGTGTCCGCCCGCGAGGCGCCAGGCGAGCCCTGCGCGCCCTTCCCGGGGGGCAGGCGAACGACGACCTCGGTGGCCTGCACCTCGCCGCCCGCGCGCCGGTAGAGGACGCGGGAAGCGGTGCCGGAGACCTGGAGCGCGTCGCCCTCGTAGGAGCGCAGGTGCGCGCCCTCCAGCACCACGTCCGGGCGCGGCTCGTTCGAGGCGCCCGGGGCCGGACGGCGCGGCGCGCAGGCGGTGGCGAGGAGTCCCAGGAAGCTCAAGGCAAGCAGGCGCGGCACAAGGCCCTCCTTATCACCGCGCCGGGGCGGACGGTGCGTCAGCGAGGGCCAGGGGAGCGTCCTCGGGAGGACGCGTCTTCCAGCGCTGATGCATCCACACCCACTGTTCGGGGGCGCGGCGGATGGCCGCCTCGATGCGCTGCGACAGCGCGGCGGTGAGCGCCTGCACGGCCGCTTCACGCTCCGTCGCGTCCGGGTGCGGCACCTCTTCCATGGTGAGCCGGTAGCCCTGGCCGTCGCGCTGGCAGAAGCCCACCACCACCGCCGCGCCGGTGCGCAGCGCCAGGTCCGCCGCCGCGCGCGGAGTGGCCGCCAGCTCCCCGAAGAAGGGCACGAAGACGGACTGCACCTTGGTGTCCTGGTCGATGAGGATGCCCAGGATTTCGCCGCTCCGGAGCGCGCGGAGCATGGCCCGGGCCGCGCCCTCCTGGCCGCGCCAGATGCTGCGCACGCCGCCCTTCGCCCGGAAGTCCTCCACCAGCGCGGTGAGGCGCGGGTCGCTGGTCTCCTTCGCGATGCTCTGGCTGGGGTAGCCCGCCCTCGCCACGCGCCGGGCGAGCAGCTCCCAGTTGCCTACGTGGCCGGACACGAAGACGACGCCCTTCCCCTTCGCCAGCGCGGCCTCCAGCACCTGGCGGTCCGCGTCCGGCCAGGACACCAGGGACTCCAGCCCGGCATCCAGCGCCCGCGCGGAGGCGACCTCCAGGGCCGCGGCGGCCAGATGGCGGAAGGCGTCACGGGCGAGCGCGTCACGTTCCGCCCCGGTCCTTTCCGGGAAGGCGCGGGCCAGCGACTTGAGCGCCTTCCTGCGCTCTCCGCCCGCGAACGCGTAGGCCCAGCCGCCCAGGGTCATGCCCAGGGTGCGGGCCGTGTCCAGCGAAAGGAACTGGAGCAGGCGCAACATCCCGGCGATGAGCAGGTAGCGCAGGTAACGCTTGAGGCGCTTTGTTAAAGGGGGACGCTCCACGACGCGTCTCCATATCCCATGCGCGAATACAACTTCGACGGCCTCATTGGTCCGACCCACAATTACGCCGGCCTCTCGCCGGGCAACCTGGCGTCACAGCACCACGGCGGCCAGCCCAGCCACCCCCGGGAGGCGGCGCTCCAGGGGCTGGAGAAGATGCGCTTCGTGTCGGAGCTGGGCGTGGGCCAGGCGGTGCTGCCGCCCCAACCGCGCCCCTCCCTGCGCACGCTGCGGGCCCTGGGCTTCACGGGCTCCGACGAGGAGGTCATCACCCGCGCCGCGCGCGACGGGGAGCACCTGCTGCGCCTCACCTCCAGCGCCTCCGCCATGTGGACGGCGAACGCGGCCACCGTGGCGCCCTCGGCGGACACCGCGGATGGCAGGGTGCACCTGACGCCCGCGAACCTCACGCAGATGTTCCACCGCGCCATCGAGGCGGACACCACGCACGCGGTGCTGCGCGCCATCTTCGCGGACGCGAAGCACTTCCAGGTGCACGCGCCGCTACCGGGCGCCTCGCACTTCGCGGACGAGGGCGCGGCCAACCACACGCGCCTCTTCACGCCGGGGCACAAGGCCGTGCACGTGCTCGCCTGGGGGCGCAGCGCGTGGCAGGACGTGAAGGGGCCCCAGCGCTTCCCCGCGCGCCAGACGCTGGAGTCCAGCCAGGCCCTGGCGCGGCTACACCAGCTGGCGCCGGAGCAGGTGGTGCTGCCGCAGCAGCATCCGGACGGCATCGACGCGGGCGCGTTCCACACGGACGTGCTCGCGGTGGG
The DNA here is from genome assembly GCF_003612075.1 of Corallococcus sp. CA041A. Taxonomy (NCBI): domain Bacteria; kingdom Pseudomonadati; phylum Myxococcota; class Myxococcia; order Myxococcales; family Myxococcaceae; genus Corallococcus; species Corallococcus sp. CA041A. Next base: position 27,194 of record NZ_RAWF01000066.1, on the reverse strand, counting down.
CAACGAGCGCTTCCTCATGCTGCACGCGCTGGCCTTCGTGGAGCACCCGAAGCTCCTCCAGACGCTGCGCGAGAAGCTGGGCGACGCCTTCCGCTTCGAGGTCGCGACGGACGCCGAGCTGCCGGTGAAGGACGCCGTGCGCGCCTACCCGTTCAACTCGCAGGTGCTGTCGCTGCCGGACGGCACCATGGCCATCATCGCGCCCATCGAGAGCCGCGATACGCCCACCGCCCACGCCTTCCTGGAGCGAGTGGTCGCCGGGGACAACCCGGTGAAGGCGGTGCACTACCTGGACGTCCGGCAGTCCATGAACAACGGCGGCGGCCCGGCGTGCCTGCGTCAGCGCATCTCGCTCACGGACGCGGAGCGCGCCGCCATCACCGCGGACGTCTTCTACTCGCCGGCTCTGCACGAGGGGCTCGCGGCGTGGGTGCGCAAGCACTACCGCGATGTGCTCAAGCCAGAGGACGTGCGCGATCCGCAGCTCGCGCGCGAGACAATGACCGCGCTCGACGAGCTGACGCGCCTGCTCAAGCTGGGCAGCGTGTACGACTTCCAGCAGTGACGTGAGGTGGCCGCCCGCCTGCCCTCCGGCGCACCCGGCGAGGGCAGGCAGCCCTGGCCGTCCCGTTCGGGTGGCGAATGGCCGCCCGCGTCGTCCGGACACACCTTCTACGCGAAGGAGGTGATGTCCCCCATGATTCCGAGTGCCATTCAAAGCTATCTGCGGCGCCATCGCGTCCCCTTCGAGCGGTACGCCCACGCTCGGGCCGTGACCGCGATGGAGCTCGTGGACGCCCTCAACGTGCCCGCCTGGCGCGTGGCCAAATCCATCATCGTGCTGGCCGACCGGCAGCCGTGGATCGTCGTCGTGCCCGCGATGGCGACCGTGGACCTGCGGCAGGTCCGCCACACGCTGGGCGTCCGCACCGCGCGGCTCGCCGCCGAGTCCGAGTTCGCCGACCACTTCCCCGACTGCGAGACGGGCGCCGAGCCTCCCTTCGGCGAGCTGTACGGCCTGCCCGTCGCGATGGACGAGTCCCTGAGCGCCAACGAGCGACTGCTGTTCCGCGCCGGTTCGCACGAGGAGGCCCTGGAGATGCGCTTCCAGGACTTCGCGCGCCTGGAGTGGCCGCTGGTCGCGTCCTTCATCCAGTCGCTCTCGCGTGAAGAAGAGAGAGCGTCGTCGTACGGAGCGCCCGTGGAGGACTCAGGCGCGTCGGCCTGATGTCCTCATGGAGCGGGAGCGTCGCTGACCGCCGGTGAACCCGGCGGTTCCACTTCCCGCCCCTTCGCGTCCTCCAGCAGCCCGCCCTTGTGTGCGTCCTGTAGCGCACGCTCGCGTTCTTCCAGCCGCGCCGCCCAGGCTTCACCCTCCGCGCGCCGTGCATCGTTGAGTGGCATGAGCCGCAGGCCCTCGTGCACCGAGCGCGCCGCCGCGTCGTAGCGCGACAGCAACTCCTGCAACCGGGCCACTTCGAAGTGGCTCTCCGGACCGGGCAGCAGCCCCACGACCGAGCGGCGCTGCTCCAGTGCGCGGGCCAGCAAGCCTTCCTGTTCGAAGCTGTCCGCTTCCAGCGACAGCAGGCGTGCGCGCTGCCGCAGGTCGGTCAGGTACGGCGCCATGGCGGCCAGAGTGTCCCGGGACCTGCGCGTGAGCCCGGCCTCCTGCTGCCGCGTGGACAGAGTGAAGGCCAGTTCCACGTCGTGAGGGAAGCGCTTCACGAGCGCCTCCAGCGACTGGAGTGCCTCCGCGCGCTTTCCCTGCGCAAGCCACACGTCCGCGCGCAGCAGGTGCGTGGCCAGTGCGTCCGGGGCGCGCCGCTCCACCTCCGCACAGGCCGCCTCCGCCGCGGGGAGTTCTCCCTGGGCCAGCCGTCCGCGCGCTTCCTGCATCCACAGCGCGGTGGCTTCGGACCGGCCCTCGAAGTGTTCACGCGCCCAGGTGAGCCATTCGAGTCCCAGCGCTCGGCGTGAGGGCCCGGCGAGCAGCGCCTCCGCGAGTTCCACCCCCTGCCCGGGCGCTTCGGACGTGAGGGTCTTCAATTCCTCGACCGTGCGGGCACGGGGCATCGCCTCGCTGATCAACACGCGCGTGTCCCCGGCCTCGTGCGCGAGCCGGTACTCCAGGAAGGCCTGCTCGCGCCGGCCCAGGTGCAGCAGGGCCCGCGCGGCCACGCGGTGCGCGGGCGCATCCAGGGGCCGCAGGTACAGCGTGTGATTGACGAAGCTCAGCGCGTCCTTCGCGCCCTCGGCGCCATTCGACACAGAGGCCATCGCCATCAGCCGGTACAGCAGGTAGTCCGCCGGGTGCACGTCGATGAGCTGGAGCCCCAGGGCTCGCACCTCCGCGCCCGGCGCCCGCGCCGCCACGCGCTCCGCCAGCAGCGCCTCCGCGTCCGCCATCCTCCGCCGTCCCGGCACGAGCGCGACGAGCATCACGACGGTGAGCCCCGCAGCCAGCGCCAGCGCGGGACCGACGGGCAGTGTGCCCAGCTTCGTGCGGCGCGCGGCCATGCGCTCGGCTTCACGGGGCCGGAACACCGCGCCCAGCACCACCGCGACCGCCACCGCGCACGCGGGCAGCTCCAGACTGAAGTCGAAGAGGTTGTGCAGCGCCAGCGCCGCCACGCCGGACAGCGCCGCCAGCTCCACGGGCCCGTGGTCCTCGCGCCGCACGCGCTTCACGAAGGCCCAGACGCCCAGCCCGAGCAGCAGCAGCCCCGGCACGCCCCACTCCGCCGCCACCTGCAACACCGCGTTCTCCGGGTGCGTGAAGGTGTTGGGGTTGGGCTCGGTCTGGTAGCGCGGGAAGGCGGCTTCGAACGCGCCGCGCCCCATGCCCAGCACCGGGAAGGCGCGGGCCGCGCGAGCCATCATCGGCCAGGGCTCCATCTTGCCGCGGCGCAGGGACTCCACGCCGTCCACGGTGCGAGCCTCCGCCCACAGCTGATCCGCCGCCAGGTACGCGCCCACGGACAGCGTCGCCAGCAGCCCCAGCAGCACCGCCGCGCCCCGCCCCCACGCGGGCCTGGCGGGAGTGCGCGCCTCGCGACGCTGCTTCATCAGCCACGCGGCGAGCAGCACCTGCCCGAAGACGAAGAACACGATGCCCGCGCGAGACAGCGACAGCAGCACTCCCGCGCCGGAGACGAGCGCCGCCATCGCGAAGGGCCACGCGCGCGAACGCGGCTGCTTCGACAGCGCGAGCCCCACCGCCACCGTCGCGCACAGCCCCAGGAAGCCAGCGAGGTGATTGGGATTTCCGAACGGCGTCACCAGCGGCGGCCGTGCATGCACGTACGCCCGCAGCCCGAACAGCGTGTCCACGCCGAACAGCGCGTGGCCCAGGCCCACCGTCGCCACCGCCGCGCCCGTGAACGCCAGCACCGAGAGCAGCCGCTGCCGAGACGCGCGAGCGCGGCACACCTGCACCGCCGCGACGAACGTGACGAGGTAGGCCACGTGCTTCGCCAGCTCACGCCAGGTGGCGGAAGGCTCCAGCGACACCGGCCGCCAGCCCGTGAGACCCAGCGGAACGAGCACGTCCTCGCGCAGCGCCGCGGCCTCCGGACTCACCCATGCGAGCAGTCCGGGTGGCAGTGGCACGAGCTGCGACACACACAGCACCACGGCGCCCACCAGCGGCGCGGCCAGGAGCGGCACGCGCGGGGTCTCTCCCTGTCGCCGGGCCCCCACGAACGCCAGCACCGCCGCGGCCCCGGACAGCACGCCCAGCGGCCAGGACACCCAGTGCGCCGCGCCGCCGAGCGCCACCGGGCCCAGCACCACCAGCGCCGCGAGCGCCACTTCCGCGTAGACGGTGTACCGGGAGACGCGGTGGGAGCCAGGAGCCATGCGCGGCGCGGGAGTATGTCACGCTCCTCACGAACCTCCGGGGCTCGTCCCCTCGACCAGCGGACGCGGCGCCTGGATGCCTCCTCCCCCGGCGCGGCCTTCCGGGGCTATCGAATGAACGCCCCGCCCGGGACACCGCTTGCATCCGGGGAATCATCTGGCATCTTCCCCCGACCCCATGCGTCGCTTCCTGCTCACTGCCGCCGTCCTCTGCGCTTCCCTCTCCGGACTCACCGCGTGCAAGGGCGCGTGCCGCGAGCTGTCCGAGAAGCTCTGCGAGTGCGCCTTGAACTCGGTGGAGAAGCAGGCCTGCCAGCAGCGAGCCGCCGACGAGGAGGGCCGCGTGGAGCCCATCGCCGAGGACGAGGCCGTCTGCGAAGCGAAGCTCGAAGGCTGCGACTGCCGCACCATCGAGACCGAAGAGGGCAAGAAGGCCTGCGGCCTCGCCCGCTGAAGACGCGCTGTCGCGAGGCTCGACCTTCGCGGCCACGAAGGGCCCAAGGCCTCATCCGCTGAGGACGCTGTCGCGAGGTTCGACCTTCGCGGCCACGAAGGGCCCAAGGCCTCATCCGCTGAGGACGCTGTCGCGAGGCTCGACCTTCGCGGCCCCAAAGGGCCCAAGGCCTCATCCGCTGAGGACGCGCTGTCGCGAGGCTTGGGCCTCCGCGCCCCGGAAGGTCCTACGGCATCACCTGCTGAACGCCGCCCGCTGAGGACGCGCTGTCGCGAACCTCAGGTGCCCGGCACCACGGGAGCCGGAGCCGGCCGCGAGGGCGAGCCATCCACCCACGGCTGAAGCCCGCGCCGCACCCGCGTGCGCCACGGCGTCTCCACCCATCGGTGCACCGCCACCGACGCGGGCACCAGCAACACCAGCAGCACCGCCAGGAAGCGCGTGGGCGACGACGGGCCCACGAATCGCTCCATCCAGTGCACCAGCTCGCTGACGGGGTACTGCAGCAGGTACAGCGCGTAGCTGGCCCCGCCCAGGTGCACCAGCCACGGCCGCGCCAGCACCTGCCCCAGCGGACCGCCGCCGCGCGCCAGCCCGTACACCAGCAGCGCCGACGCGGGCGCCAGCAGCGCGTTGTGCATCAACGGATACGGAATCCATGCGCCCTGCGAGAAGCCCGCGACCAGCAGCGCCGCGCCCGCCAGCGCCATCACCGCGCCGGAGCGCTGGGACGTCGCCGTCGCCGCCGCCCGCTCCCGCACGAAGACCAGCCCCAGCAGCACGCCCAGCAGGAACTCCGGCAGGCGCATCAGCGGGTTGAGCTTCACCACCGTCAGCCACACGCCGCCGGACGCCGCGTTCAGCGTGCCCGGCCCGTCCGGCCGCAGCACCAGGTAGAGCACCGGCGGCAACAGCCCCAGCAGCCACACGCCCACCAGGGCCGCCTTCATGCGCGCGCCCCGGAAGCGCTCCAGCCTCCCGGCCAGCGCCGGGAACACCGCGTAGAAGAACGCCTCCACCGACACGGACCAGGACGGAGGGTTCCAGTACAGCGCCAGCTGCGGCACCCACGACTGGAGCAGCATCAGCGTGGTGAGCCCCGCCGTGGTCAGCTTCGCCGCGGCCACCGGCACGCTGTTCGCCGCCAGCGAGCCCTGCGCCGTGGGCACCGCCGACAGCAGGAACATCAGGAGGAACACCGGGTAGACGCGCGCCACCCGCGCGCTCCAGAAGGCCCGGGGCGGGGTCTGCATCCCGCTGGCCGTGTCCACGTAGTTGTACGCGAGCACGAAGCCGGACAGGAGGAAGAAGACCCCCACGGAGGCATAGCCGGAGGCCACCACCTGCACCATCCACTCCGGCGCCACGCCCTGGATGCACGGGGTGCCGAAGTGGAACAAGACGACGTGCAGGGCCGCCAGGAAACGCAGCCCTGTCAGCGCATCCAGCGAGCCTCCGGACTGCTGCTTCATCTACTTGCGACCGATGCCGAAGTAGGTGAAGCCCTGCTCACGCATGCGCGCGGGCTGGAAGATGTTGCGGCCGTCGAAGATCACCGGCGACTTCATCAGCGACTTCATGCGCGCGAAGTCCGGGTGGCGGAACTCGTTCCACTCCGTCACCACGAACAGGCCGTCCACGCCCTCCAGCGCGTCGTACGGCAGGTCCGCATAGCGGATGCGGTCGCCGAAGACGCGCTTGGACGCGTGCGCGGCCACCGGGTCGTGCGCGATCACCGTCGCGCCCTTGCCGATGAGGCCCTCGATGACCTCGATGGACGGCGCCTCGCGCATGTCGTCCGTCTTCGGCTTGAACGCCAGGCCCCAGACGCCGAACTTCTTGCCCTCCAGCGTCCCGTAGTGCTTCACGGCCTTGTTCACGAGCAGCTTCTTCTGCCGCTCGTTGGTGCGCTCCACCGCGCGCAGCAGGTCCAGCTCCAGGCCGTACTCACGCGCCGTCGTGACGAGCGCCTTCACGTCCTTGGGGAAGCAGGAGCCGCCGTAGCCCACGCCGGGGAAGAGGAACGGGTAGCCGATGCGCTTGTCCGCGCCCAGGCCCTTGCGCACGAAGTCCACGTCCGCGCCCACCTTCTCGCAGAGCGCGGCCACGTCGTTCATGAAGGAGATGCGCGTCGCGAGCATCGCGTTGGCCGCGTACTTCGTCAGCTCCGCGGAGCGCGTGTCCATGAACAGGATGGGGTTCTCCGTGCGCACGAACGGCGCGTACAGCTCCCCCATGAGGGTCCGGGCGCGCTCGGTGTCCGCGCCAATGACGACGCGGTCCGGCTTGAAGAAGTCGTCCAGCGCGGCGCCTTCCTTCAGGAACTCCGGGTTGGAGACGACGTCGAACTCCACGTCCGTCACCTTGGCGATGGCCTCGCGAACCTTGTCCGCGGTGCCCACCGGCACGGTGCTCTTGTCCACCACCACCGTGTACTGCTTCATCGCGCGGCCCACCGCCTGCGCCGCCGCGAGCACGTACTGGAGATCCGCCTCGCCGCTCTCCCCTTCAGGGGTGCCTACGGCGATGAACACGGCCTGCGCGTTCTGCACGCCTTCGGCCAGGTTCGTGGTGAACGTGAGGCGCTTCTCCTTCACGTTCTTGCGGATGAGCTCCTCCAGACCCGGCTCGTAGATGGGGACCTGTCCATCCTGGAGCATGCGGATCTTCCGCTCGTCGATGTCCACGCACGCGACGTCGTTGCCCGAGTCCGCGAAGCAGGTGCCCGCGACGAGTCCGACGTAACCCGATCCGATAATGGCAATGCGCATTCTTTGAGTGTCCTGGTTTCGACAGGTGGCGTCATGAACTCATACGCCGACCGGAGCACTGAAAGAAAGCCCGGGCACGAAGGACCGCCGAGCGACCAGACAGCCTTATCGCCCCGTGAGGAGGCGACGCAGTCTGTCCACACCCCGTAGGGCGGAGGAACGTCCGGGGGTGCTCACCGGACCCACCACGCCCCGGTCCAGAAGCTCACGGGTCGCGCGGCGCAGCGGCGGGAACGCGGCGGTGGCCTGCGCCTCCGCCTCCGGGAACAGACGCGCCACGATGGCCAGCGACGTGTAGAGGGCGCGCTCCAGGCCGAACGCCTCCGCGCGAGCGAGCAGCGCGGGGACATCCATCGGGCGCGAGTACACGCCGCCCATCCAGGTGGCGCCGGTGATGAGCTCGCGCAGGTCCACGAACGACAGCCACGGCACGTCATACCCGTGGTGGGCCTGGTCCAGCGCGGTGAGCAGCAGCGCGTCCTCCAGCTCCGGGCGGAAGACGGACTGCCCGTAGACCTTCATGGGTCGGGCGCGCTCGAAGATGCCGGCCAACTGCTCACGTCGGTTCGCGCCCAGCACGTCCGCGTAGATGTGGATGGGGGTGCGGCCGTCGGACACGACGCGCGCGGCGCCGCTGTTCGTCGTGTCCTCCTCTGGGACGAACTCGTGATTGGACAGGTAGCCGGCGAAGCCGTCCACGTCCATGCGGCGCACCAGCACCTGGATGTCCAGCACGGGCCGGAAGCCCACGTGCGGATAGAGCGCCTCCGCGAAGGCCGCGCCGCCCAGGAGGAGAATCTTGCGGCCCTCCAGCTGATCCACGATGCGCTTGAAGTGGACCAGCTTCATGACGTTGTCGTTCACGGAGCCGGTGTAGATGGACATCATCCGGTCGCGGGCCCACTCCGGCGCCTCGCCCCCGCCCATCCGGTACTCCAGGTTGTACGCCGCGAGCGGCGCCAGTCCCTGCGCGATGGCCCAGTCGACGTACGCCTCCCATGGCGCGCCCCGGAGCTTTCCGCGCGGAGGCTCGAAGGAGGACAGGACCCGGAAGGTGTCGAGGAGGCTGGGCGCCATGGTGCGGCACCTTTAATGGGCCGGGCCTGCCCGCCGCAATCACCGTCTTCCAGCGGGCGAGCGAACAGGCCGTGGCGCCCCTGGCTCCGCTCCCGTCCCGGGAGGGGGCCGGGCGCCGCGCAGCCGCCGCAGCGCGTACCGCACCATGGGCCGGGCCCGGGGCGCCAGGGCCAGCTTCGCGGCAACCCATGCCGGCTTGTTACGCGCCAGCTCCGCGCCCACCAGCCGGGGGCCGGAGAACAGCCGCGTCGCCAGCGCGCGCTGCCACCGGGGCGGGGCCAGCGCCTTGAGCACCCAGGCGGGCACGGGCGCGTCCAGCAGCCGGTGCGCCGCGTCCCACGCGTACCAGACCAGGTGGGGCAGCTCCGTGCGCCGCGCGCGCGTCACCACGCGGTCCCAGTCGAGCCGGGGGTTCGCCCGCGCCAGCAGCTTCAGGTCGAACAGCCAGGCCAGCCGCTGCAGCAGGTGGTTGCTCGCGTGCAGGGCCAGGTAGACGGCCTCGTCCTCCGGGCACAGGTAGCGCACAGGGTGGCCGTCCAGCGTCGCGTCCAGCGACCGCGACACCATGGCGTCGCCCTCCAGCGACAGGCCGTAGCCCGTGAGCGCGCGGTAGTGCAGCTCCACCAGTCCGTCCGGTCCGGTGAGCTCCACATGGTGCGCGTCGTCCCGGTCCACATCGCCGGCCTGGGTGGTGAGCCCCATCCCCTCCAGCGCGTGCACGGCGCACAGCACCCGGGCGCGCGGCACCAGCAGGTCCACGTCGTTCGTCGCGCGCTGGAGCGGCTCCGGGTAGAGCCTGCGCGCCAGCCCGTAACCCTTGAGCAGCACCGGCGTCAGGCCCAGCGGCGCCAGCGCCGTCAGGCTCCGCGACAAGAGCGACCGCACGCGCATGCCCCGCGCCGCGCTCAGCCGGGCCTCGCGGGTGAGCAGCGCGGCGGCGTCCGGGGTCAGCGTCCAGTCCGCCTTCGAGAGCGCGTGCTCGACGAAGCCCGCCAGTCCATGGCGTACGGCGGCCTTCACCAGCACTTCACCATCGCCTTCGTTCGAAGGCCCGGGAGCGTCCGGCACTTCTGGCCACGCATGGAGCAGGGTCAGCAGGGCCGGAGAGGAGTCCATGGGCTCACCGCCGGAGCGCGATGATGCGCTCGGGCTCCGCGGCCTCCAACGCCACCAGCTGCCCCACGCGTTCGGCCACCGCGTCCGCGACCACCTCCAGCGCCAGCTCCTCGTCCCGGTCGATGGTAGCCCGGCCGTCACGCCAGACCAGGCGCAGCGCGCCGAGCAGGGACTCCTCCTCCTTCACGTCCAGGCGCACCTCCAGCGCGGCCTCGGCGCCGGCGTCCGGGTGCTGGGACTCGAAGACGACGCCCGCGTTCACGCCCTCATGCGGGCGGCGCAGGCGCAGCTCCAGCGAGGACAGGCTCAGCCCCTGGGACAGCGGACGGACGGCGTTCCACACCGCCTGGAACGAACCGGCCGCGCGCACCGCGGCGGTGACGGAGCGCACCAGCGAGCGCAGCTCCAGGTTGCGCTGGCGCGTCTGCTGGACGGCGTCCATGTGGCGCACGTCCAGGTAGCCCAGCTTGCGCATCAGCACCATGATGACCACGCCGATGCCGCTGAGCAGCAGCGCGCTCTGGATGCTGTTGGCGAAGCTGAGCCCCAGCGCGGTGAGCATGAACAGCGTGCACAGCGCGTAGAGCACCAGCACGGTGGTGCGGTGGGACAAGAGCAGGCGGCTCATCAGCCGGTGGTGGATGTGCTCCTTGTCCGCGCTGAACATGGGTCTGCCCAGCAGCGAGCGGCGCACCATGGCCAGCAGCGTGTCCATGATGGGCAGGCCCAGCGCCATCACCGGCACGAGCAGCGCCACCGCGGTGCCGCTCTTCGACGACGTCTTGATGGACACCGCCGCGAGCACGAAGCCCAGGAACATGCTGCCCGTGTCCCCCATGAAGATGGAGGCCGGGTTGAAGTTGAACACCAGGAACCCGAGGATGGCGCCCGCGAGCGCCACCATCAGCAGGCACAGCAGCACGTCCCCGCGCATCAGCGCGAGCAGGAAGTGGGTGCCCACGCCGAAGAACGCGACGCCGCCCGCCAGCCCATCCAACCCGTCGATGAGGTTGAGCGCGTTGATGACGCCCACCACCCACAGCACCGTCAGCGGCAGGCTCAAGAGCCCCAGCGTCAGCTCCGCGCCGAAGGGGTTGGCCAGCACCTCGATGCGGAAGCCCAGCGCGTAGAGGCCCAGCGCCACCGCGAACTGCACGGAGAACTTCAGCTTCGCGCCCGCGCCCTTGAGGTCGTCGTAGAAGCCCAGCGCCGCGATGATGGCGCCGCCCACGAAGAGGCCTACGATGAGCGACGTCTGCGCGAGGAACTGGTCCCCCACGCCCGAGTCCACGATGAACAGCGCGCACAGCGGCGCGAAGAAGCCCCCCACGATGCCAATGCCGCCCAGCCGGGGGACGGGCCGCACGTGCACCTTGCGGCTGGAGTTCGCCTGATCCAACCAGCCCCACGCCAGCGCACGCTCACGCACGCGCCACGTGAGCACCAACGCCACGAGGAACGACACGAGGAAGGCGACGAAGAAGGTGACCATGCGAGAGGAGCGTCCACCCGCATCGTGACGGTCACCGAAGCAGCGCGTCAACGTCCTGACGTCGCAGGTGTGTCACGACTCGCCTGCCTACCTGCTGTCAGCCCTGATTCGCGGGACTTCTGCGTCAAACGCATCGGGAGAGGACGGGTGGCGATGTCGGGCCAGGTGAGTCCTCACATCCGTGGGCCCGCGAGCAGCGCCGCCCCGATGGCGCCGGACAGGTCCCCCAGTTCGGCGATGCGCATCACGGGCTTGCGCTCCGTGATGAACAGGTGCGGGTGCATGGCGTCCTGGATGTGGCCCATGTACATGGGGCCCAGCCGGGACCCCAGCCCGCCTCCGATGATGACGGCCTCCAGGTCCAGCAGGTTGATGACGGAGGCGATGGCCACGCCCAGCATGTCGATGGCCCGCTCGATGAGCCGCGTCGCCAGCGGATCCTTCTGCTTCAGCGCGCTCGCCCAGACGCTGCTGGACAGGCGCGTGCGATTCTTGTCGCGCATGATGTCGAAGAGGAGGGTCTTCTCTCCCTTCCTCGCCGCCGAGCGCGCCTTGCTCTCCATGCACGCGCGCCCCGCGTAGGCCTCCAGGCAGCCCCGCCGGCCGCAGCCACAGCGCGCGCCGTTGGGCTTCACCACCATGTGGCCAATCTCGCCGGCGGAGCCCTGCCCGCGCCACGGCACGCCGTTGAGCACCAGGCCCCCGCCCACGCCCGTGCCCCACCACACGCCCAGCACGGAGCGGTGGCCGCGGCCCGCGCCCAGCTTGTACTCGGCCGCGACCGCCACCTGGACGTCGTTGCCCAGCATCACCTTGCCGCCGCCCACCAGGTCGCCCAGGTCCGACGCCAGCGGATAGGGCGCGTCCCAGCCGCCCGCCACGTTGGCCGTGTGCGAGAGCGTGCCGTTGTTCGCGTCCACCGAGCCCGGCACGCCCACGCCCACGCCCACGAGCTTCGCGGGCTCGATGCCCACGGCATGCGCGGCCTCGCCCAGCGTGCCGTAGAGCTCCTTCACCACCTCGCCCGGGCCGCCCGTCGCGGGGGTCACGTGGCGGGCCCGGCCCAGCACGTCGCCGCGCGCATCCACGATGACGGCCTCGATTTTCGTGCCGCCCAGGTCGATGCCTCCCCAGACGCGGCCCTTGCCGTTGCGCGCCCCGTTCCCCGCGCGGTGCCCGTTCTTCGCTGACGCGTCGGCCATGTGATGCCCCCGTGACTCGCGGCACCGGCGGCCGCTCGCGGCACAATCTGCGCAGCGCGGTCACGGCCAGTGCCGCCGTGCCGGGCACGCCCGTGTCCGCCCGCCCGCTCCACGGGGCTGCATGCGAGCCCTCCTTCCGGGGCACGGGGACGCCCTGCCTCCTCGTGCCCCTGTTCGCCGGAGGCGGGGGCGCATATAGGCTCCGTCGGAGTTCCTTTCGTGGAGCGCCCCGTTTCCCCCATGAGCAGCCGTTCCCCTCCCGCGCCGGACGCCGCTGACGCTCCGCCCCTGGGCGTGTCGGACGTGAAGGTCCGCGCGCAGCGCTCCATCATCGCCCTGCTCCTGCGGACGGTCGGCTCGCTGGGCTTGCGCGTGGTGAGCTCGCTCACCCTGTCGCATCTGCTGTTCCCCGGGGACTATGGCGTGTTCGCCATTGTCGCCTTCACCTCCGCGATGGGCGCGTTCCTGGGGGACCTGGGGCTCAGCGCCTCGCTGGTGCGCCAGCAGCACGAACCCACGCAGGACGAAATCACCTCCGCCTTCTGGAGCCACCAGGCGTTCACCGTCTTCATCGTGGGCGCCATCGTGCTGCTCGCGCCGTGGCTGTCGAGCACCTACGAGCTGGGGCCTTCGGGCGCGGCCATGGTGGGCACGATGGCGATCGGCCTGTTCTTCCACTCGCTGCGCGTCATCCCCGTCATGATGCTGGAGCGGCAGCTGCGCTTCCCGACGCTCGCGCGCATCGAGCTCATCGAGAGCGTGGCGCAGACGGCGGGCAGCATCCTGCTGGCCTCGATGCACTTCGGGGCGTGGTCGCTCATTGGCGGCGGGCTGGTGCGGGGCGCGGTGGGCATGGTGCTGTTCTGGGCGGCGGCGGGCTGGAAGCCCCAGGGCACGTTCCGCTGGGACATCGTCAAGCGGCTCTTGTCCTTCGGCATCTGGTTCCAGCTCACGGGCATCATCCCCGCGGCGCTCCAGGGATGGATTCCGCTCGTGGTGGGGCGCATGGAGGGCAAGGACGGGGTGGGCCTGGTGAACTGGGCGACCGCGCTGGCCTCCGTGCCGCTGGCGGTGAGCAGCGTCCTCACCCGCGTCGCGTATCCGGCGTACAGCCGCATGCAGGAGGACTCGGCCGCGCTGGCGGACTACCTGCGCACGTCCATCCGGCGCGTGAGCGCGGTCCTGTGCCTGGCCATCCCGTTCGGCGTCATCGCGCTGCCGCCCTTCATCCCGGTGGTCTTCGGCGAGCGCTGGAGCCTCGCGTCCACGCTGGTGCAGTGGTTCACCATCGAGGCGTCGATGCTGGCGGTGCAGGGCCTGCTGGCCTCGCAGCAGAACGCCAGCGGTCACGCGCGGGAGCGGATGTACGTGGCCATTACCGGGAGCCTGCTGCGCTTCGGCCTGGGAGTGCTGGCGGTGATGCACTGGGGCATCGTCGGCGTCGGGGTGAGCGCGACGGCCGTGACGCTCACGGAGCTGTGGTTCACGGCGCGACTGGTATCCCGCCGCAACCCGCACCTGTCGCGGCTCGAGTTCGAGGTCATGGAGCCGTTCCTCACGGTGGGCGCGCTGCTCGCGCTCGCGGTGGGCTGTTCGCGGCTCGCGATGGGACAGGACGGGCTGCTCGTGCAGGCGCTGGTCGCGGCGGGGCTGTTGACCGCGCTGGTGCTCGCGCGTGAAGCCACGCGGCGAGGCCTGTCGTTGCTGGGAGAGCTGCGCGCCCTGGTCCAGCACCTGCGCGCGAGGCGGGCGCCTCCGTGAGCCGCACGTGGCATCTGTTGACGGGGGAGTATCCGCCGGCCCCCGGTGGCGTCTCCGACCATTCGCGGAGCATCGCCCACGCGCTCTTGAAGGCGGGGGAGACGGTGCACGTCTGGACCCCTGGCGCCGACGGGCTCACGGATGATCAGGGCGTGACCGTGCACCGGTGGCCCGGCCTCTTCACGCCGCCGGGTCTGGTGCGCCTGACGCGCGAGCTGGATGCGCTGCCAGGGCCCCGGAGGCTGTTCCTCCAGTACGTGCCGCACGCATTCGGATTGAAGGCGATGAACGTGCCGTTTTGCGCCTGGTTCGCGGCGAGGCGGCGGGACGAACGCGAGCTGTTCCTCCATGAGGCAGTGTACCCGTGGAGTCCGGGCGCGCCGTGGAAGCATCAGCTGCTCGCGGGAGTCACGCGGGTGATGCTGCGCACGCTGGCGTTCGGCGTGGAGCGCGCCTACGTGTCCATCCCCACCTGGGCGGAGCACCTGCCGGATCCACTGCGGTCCCAGGCCCGGTGGTGTCCCATTCCCAGTCCCCTGCCCCTGGACGTGCCGGCGGACGAAGTGCGCGCGGTGCGGGATGCGCTTGGCGGCCCCACGGTGGCGCATTTCGGGACGTATGGCGGAGCCATCGCGGGCCCGCTGGAGGCTGTGCTCGTGCCGCTGTTGCAGCGGGATGAACGGCGGCAAGCACTACTGCTGGGCCGGGGCAGTCAGGGCTGGTGTGAGGCCCTGGGACGGAAGCATCCCGCGCTGGCCCGCAGGCTTCATGCGAGGGACGGACTGGCGCCGGAGGCCGTGGCCGTGCACCTGCGCGCGGCGGAGCTGCTGGTGCAGCCGTATCCCGACGGCGTCAGCGCCCGGCGAAGCAGCGCGATGGGCGGATTGGGACTGGGCCTGCCCATCGTCACCAACACCGGGCACCTGAGCGAACCGCTGTGGCGCGAACTGCGGCCAGTGGCGCTCGCGGATGATGCGTCACCCGCTTCGCTGCGGGTGCTCGCGGAGCACCTGTTGGAGCACGAGGAAGAGCGCCGGACCCTGGGTGAGCGCGCGGCGCGCGTGTACCGTGAGCACTTCGCGCTGGAGCACACGGTGGCGCACCTGCTGCGCCGCGGAGTCACCGCGTGAGCATCTTGAGGTTGAAGGTCCTGATGGATCCGCGCGAGGAGGGCTGGCCCAGCATGGACCTGGTGGGCGAAGCGCTCGTCGAGGGACTGGCGGCGTTTCCCGCCGAGGTCGGCGTCACTCCCGTGCGTCCGTCCATTCCCCACGCCGTGCGCGCCCTGCCCCGCGTGGGAAGCCGCAAGGCCGCCTTCAACGCGGACCGACTGCTCACCCGCTTCGGCCTCTATCCCGCGCGATTGCTGCGTGAGCGAATCGGCCACGATGCGTTCCACGTCGTGGACCACACCTACGCGCAGCTCGTCCACGCGCTGCCCGCGGAGCGTACCGGCGTCTTCTGCCATGACCTGGACGCGTTCCGCTCCGTCCTGGAGCCCCACCGCGAACCACGCCCCACGTGGTTCCGCCTGATGGCGAAAGCCACGCTCAAAGGCCTGGAGCGCACAGCCATCGTCTTCCACAGCACGCAGCAGGTCCGCGACGAACTGCTCGCGCACGGCGTGGTGCCTCCCGAGCGATTGGTGTGGGCGCCCTACGGAGTCTCGCCGGAGTACCGGCTCGACCCCGTTCCCGGAGACGCCAGCGAAGCCGTACTCGCACCGCTGAAGGGCCGGCCGTATCTGCTGCACGTGGGCAGCGCCATCCGCCGCAAGCGGCTGGACGTGCTGTTCGACACCTTCGCTGCGCTGAGAGCCCGGCATCCGGAGCTCATGCTGGTGCAGCAGGGTGGAGAGCTGGACGCGGCTCAACAGGCACAGGTGGCGCGGCTCGGCTTGAAGGACGCGCTGCTGCAACCACCCCGGCAGGAGCGGGCCACGCTCGCGGGACTGTACCGGCGTGCCCGCGCGGTGCTGGTGCCCAGTGACGCGGAGGGCTTCGGCCTGCCTATCATCGAAGCATTGGCGTGTGGTGTCCCCGTGGTGGCCAGCGACCTGCCGGTGCTGCGCGAAGTGGGCGCCGACGCCTGCACGTACTGCCCGGTGGGCGACGTGGCCGCATGGTCGGAGACGGTAGACGCCCTGCTCACGGGTCGCGTGCCCGCCCCATCCGCGGAGACGCGGCATGCACGGGCCGCACGCTTCACGTGGAGCGCCCATGCGCGCACCGTGTTGGACGCGTATCTGCATCGCCTTGACCGCCCCGGGCGGGTCTGATTCGGTCGCGTCCGCGTGCGGATCCTGTTCCTCAATCCCGTGGGAATCCTGGGCGGTGCCGAGCGCGCGCTCGTGGATCTCCTCGCGTGCCTGCGCACGCTGGAGCCCGGCCTTTCGCCGCACCTCATCGCGGGTACGGACGGGCCGCTGGTGGAGACAGCCCGAGGGCTCGGCGTGGAGACCCAGGTGCTCGCCCTGCCCGACCGCCTGTCCGCGCTCGGGGACAGTGGTCTGCGGGAGCAGGGTCGCGCGGGTCTCTTTCGCTTCGCGCGTGAGATTGCCCCGACGCCCCTGCTGCTGACCCGCTACGGCCTCGACCTGCGGCGCGCGGTGCGTGACGCGGCGCCGGACCTGCTGCACTCCAATGGCATCAAGACCCACCTGCTGAGCGCGGCCACCACCGGACTGCCAGTTCCGCGCGTGTGGCACGTGCACGACTTCCTCGGTGAGCGACCGCTCGTGCGCCGCGCGCTCTCCGGACTGCATCCGCTGGCCTCGGCCGCCATCGCGAACTCGCAGGCCGTGGGCGATGACGCGCGCACGGTGCTCGGGAAGGTGCCCGTGCACGTCGTGCCGAACGGCGTGGACGTGGAGCGGTTCTCTCCGGCCGCCGGTGACGGCGCGCACCTGGATGCACTGGCCGGATTGCCGCCCGCGCCTCCGGGCACGCTGCGCGTGGGGCTCGTGGCCACGTACGCGCGTTGGAAGGGACACGACATCTTCCTGGAGGCCGCGGCCCTGCTGACGCGTCAGGCACCGTCCCTGCCCGTGCGCTTCTACCTCGTGGGCGCGCCGCTCTACCGCACGGCCGGCTCGCAATTCACCGACGCGGAGCTGCGCGAACAGGTGGAGCGCCACGGCCTCACGGGCCGCGTGGGCTTCGTGCCCTTCCAGCCCGAGCCCGCCCGCGTCTACCGGGCCCTGGACGTCTTCGTGCACGCGAGCACCCGCCGCGAGCCCTTCGGCCTCACCATCGCGGAGGCGCTCGCCTGCGGCCGGGCCGCCGTCATCTCGAAGTCGAGCGGCGCCGCCGAAGCGCTGCGGGATGGCGAGGACGTGCTGGCCATCGAACCCGGCGACGCGAACACGCTCGCGGCGGCCCTGCGCCGGCTGCTGGAGGACGAAGCCTTGCGAGACACCCTGGCCCGCGCGGCCCGCCACACCGCCGTACGCCGCTTCTCCCGTGAGCGCTACGCCCGGGACATCCTCGCCGTGTATCGGAGCCTCGTCCCCACGCGAGGGCATTCATGATGCGTCCCCGGAAGCTCGTCACCGTCTCGCACTCCTACGTCGTCACCCTCAACCGGCGGCTGGCCAACGAGATGGCCCGCGTGGGCGCCGGCCGCTGGGACGTCACCGCCGTGGCGCCGAAGTCCTTTCACGGGGACCTGAGCCCGCTGGTGCTCCAGCGCGACCCTCACGAGGCCGTGAACCTGGAGGGCGTACCCGCGTACTTCAGCCGCTCGCTGCACGGCTTCGTCTACGGGCCGGAGGTGCACGCGCACCTGTCGCGAGGCGCGGACCTGGTGCACTTGTGGGAGGAGCCCTACGTGCTCTCCGGCCTGGAGGTGGCGCTGATGACGCCCGCCCACGTGCCGCTCGTCTTCTGCACGTTCCAGAACCTGGCCAAGCGCTATCCCCCGCCCTTCGCGCAGGCCGAGCGCTTCGTCCTGCGCCGGGCCGCGGGGTGGATCGCCTGGGGCCAAACGGTGCACGACAACCTCCTCGCGCGGCCCGGCTATGAGCAGCGCCCCTCGCGCTTCATCCCCGTGGGCGTGGACGTGGAGCACTTCCGTCCGGATCCGGAGGCGGGCCGCGCCTTTCGCGAGCGCCTGGGCTGGACGTCCGAAGGGCCGCCCGTGGTGGGCTATCTGGGCCGCTTCGTGCCGGAGAAGGGCCTGCGGCTCCTGATGGATGCACTCAACAGGATGACCACGCCCTGGCGAGCCCTCTTCGTCGGCGGAGGCCCGCTGGAGGTGGACCTGCGCGCCTGGGCCGCGCGCCACGGAGACCGCGTGCGCATCGTCACCGGCGTGAAGCACGCGGAGGTGCCTCGCGCGCTCAACGCCATGGATGTGCTCTGCGCGCCCAGCCAGACGACGCCCGCGTGGAAGGAGCAGTTCGGCCGAATGCTCGCGGAGGCCTTTGCGTGTGGCGTGCCCGTGTTCGCCAGCGACTCCGGAGAGATTCCGCACACCGTGGGCGATGCCGGGCGCATCCTGCCGGAGTCGTACGGCGGTGCCTGGATCACCGCGCTAGAGGAGCTGCTGGAGAGCCCCGCTCAACGCCAGGAGTTGTCCGCGCGAGGCCGCGAGCGAGCCGTGTCCCGCTTCGCCTGGCCGGTGGTCGCGAAGGCGCACCTCGACTTCTTCGAGCAGGTGCTCGAGCGCAAGGCCTGAAGCTTCACGCCTCCAGCCGAGCCACCACCGCCGCCGCCATCGCGTCCCACGTCCAGGCCCGCAGCTCCGACGACAGCGCGGCCACTGCGGGCATCCAATCCCCGCCCCGGGCCCGCCATTCCTCCAGGCGCCGCACCAGCTCGCCCGAGTCCTCGGGGTCATCCAGCAGCAGCCCCTGAAGCGACGACGGGAAGCGCTCCGCCACGCCCGCCGAGCGGCTCACCAGCGCGGGGATGCCCACGCACAGCGCTTCGTGCACGCCCAGGCCATAGGACTCGTAGCGCGTGGGGGAGACCAGCAGGTCTGCGGCCGCCATCAGGCGGGGCACGTCGTCGCGGAAGCCCAGGAAGCGGATCCGCTCGCCCAGGCCCTGCTCACGCGCCGCGCGCTCCCATGATTCCCGCTGCGCACCCGTCCCCACGACGCACAGGTCCATGTCCCACTCGCGTCTCGCGCACAGCCGCGCCCACGCATGGAAGAGCGTGTCGAAGCCCTTGCGCCGGTCCCCCAGCGCGCCCACGAACAGCGCCACCCGCCGTTCTTGAGACCAGCCCAGCGACGTCCGCGCCTCACGACGGAGAACAGGCGTCGTGGACGGGAAGCGCGTCGGATCACCGCCCAGGTACACGACATGGACGCGGGATGCCTCCACGCCCGTGGCGGTCAGCAGGTCCTGCCGCGTGCGCTCCGAGTTCGCCAGGATGATCCGCGCCCGGCGCAACGCGCGTTGCTCGCTGCGCAAGTGCATCCGGTGGCTCACGTGACCCTTCAGCGTGCGCAGCGGACTGCCGACGGGCTCGGGGGCGTGCGCGGCGTGGACGTAGTGGACCCAGTTGGCGGCGGCTACCTCACAGTTGCCGCCATTGGCCACCACCTGGCCACCCTGCGCCAGCGTGCGCGCCGCCCAAAAGCGCCCTACGGCGTCGAGCAACGGCTCGCCCAGCAGGTACGCGTTCGCGGGCTTGGGCACGCGGACGAAGTGCACGTTGGGGTAGCGCAGGAGCGAATCCTCCACCCGGTGCGCCACCAGCCGCACGGGGCCACCCTGGCGCGCGAGCCAATCCGCCAGCGCGAGGTTCGCGCGGTCCATGCCTCCGGTGGAGACGAAGTCACCGGCGATGAGGGTGTAGGGCCGCATTCCGGTTCCAGTACGCGCTGAAGAAGGCCGCGTTGAGCAGCCAGAACTCCATGCCCATCTGGCTCATGAAGAACTGGTAGCTGAAGGTCTGCGCGAGCGCGCCCAGGTCATACGCGAAGAGCAGGCTGCCCCAGAGCCAGAACTCGCCCGCCGAGTCATCGCGGCGCCGCGCCACCTGGAAGCCCCACCCCAACGTCACCAGCAGCGCGAGCGGATAGCAGACGAGCCCCAGCCATCCTCCGTCGTACGCCCACGCCGTCCACTGGATTTCAGCCCACAGCGGAGGACTCTCGCGGTCGAGGTTGTCGCCGAAGTAGGCGTTGGCCATGCCGTAGCGCCCCAGGCCCGCGCCCAGGGGGAACTCCGGGAGCACCTGGTCGAAGGTCTCGTCGAGGAAGCGGCCGCGGTTGGATTGATACACCTGCGACGGGTCGGAGGCCGTGAGCGTGCTCCAGCGCGAGAGCACCGCGTCGCCACCGACCGCGACGGCCCAGCCGAAGGCCACCACCGCGAAGCCACCCACGACCGAGGCCAATGCCACGAGCCGCACCCACCGGCCGCTCACGGTGAGCACCAGCGCCATGGCCGCCATGCAGACAATCAGCGTCACCGCCGCGACGCGCACCTGCCCCAGGTAGAGGCAGATGAGCCCGATGCCGATGCCCGCCGCGCCCAGCACCTTCCGCGACATGCCCTGACGGCTGAGCAGGAACGCGCCGCCCAGCAGCACGGAATAGAAGGCACCGGTGGCGGCTCCGCCCGGAACGTCCGTCAGCCCCATGGGGCGGAACACGCGCGCGCCGCTCGCGGTCTCGAACTGGAGGCTGCGCACGTAGCCCTCGCCCTGGCTTTCGACCATGGCGGACAGGGCGGGCTGGAAGCGTCCGGGGAAGGTCACCTGCAGGACGCCCAACGAGGCGCTCGCCATGTTGAACAGGAAGAGCAGCAGGACGACGCGTCCGAACATCTTCGCGTCGATGCGCAGGCGGCTCGCCCAGAACAGCGGCGCGAACACGGAGATCTGGATGCCCAGTTGCGCGGCCGCCGCCAGCGGGGTGTTGGTGCCGGGGTGGAAGAAGTTCAGCGCGGTGAGCCCCGCCGAGGCGAGCAGGAAGGGCATCGCCGGGTGCTTGAGGCGCGGACCCTTCACCAGCACCAGCAGCGCCAGGCTCGTGCCAAACGACAGGATGCGGAACACCACGCGCGCTGGAGCCAGCGCCTCCATCAGCAGCGCGAGCTGGCAGATGAAGAGCAGGACGATGAACGCCACCACCACGTGACCCGAACCGAGCAGCCCCGGAGACGCCGCCGCCGGAGTCGGTACGGCCTGCGTTGTCGCGGGTTGTGGCACGCGGCGCACGTACCGCTGATGCAGCACACCCGGGCCACGGAGCTGGGGACGAGGACTCGCGCCACTCATGCGGCGGCCTCCCGGGCCACGGAGCGCACCGAGTCCTCCAGCGCCGACAAGAAGGCATCAGGCGCGCTCAGCGCCTTCGCGCGAGAGGGGCCACCGCTGCCCAGCTTCCGCCGGGCCGACTCATTTTCGATGAGTCCGCGCAGCGCCTGGGCCAGGGCCTCCGGCTTCGGCTGCACGAGCACGCCGCAAGACGCATCGACGATCTCCAGCGGTCCGCCCAGCGCGGTGGTGACCACGGGAAGCCCGGCATAGAGCGCCTCCACGAACGCCAGGCCAAACGGCTCCGGCCCGGTGTTGGGCTGACAGTGCACCTCCGCCGCGCGCAGCAGGCGAGGCACATCCGAGCGCTGCCCCAGGAACCGCACGCGGTCCCCCAGACCCAGGGCCAAGGACTGGGCCTTCAAGCCCGCTTCGTAGGCGATCTCTTCCGGGCGCTGCGCACCACCAGCGAACCACGCCTTCCAGCGAGGCACCTGGCGCAGCCGGCCCAGCGCTTCGAGCAGCAGCCGCTGCCCCTTCCACTCCTGCATGCGGCTGGCATGGACGATGACGACATCCGTCGGATCCGCGCCCAGTTCGCCGCGGAGCGACGTGCGCTCGGAAGCCATGAGGTCCGGGCCACCGTCCTGAACAGGTGGATGGAGCAAGCGCCACTGCGTGCGCGGATACACGCTCGGAAGCGTGCTCGCGGTGTAGCGGCTGTTGCACAGCGCCAGGTCCGGAGAGGTGACGCGAGCCCAGCGCTCCACCCAGTGCGAACCCGACAGTGCGTCGTGCTGGAAGAAGAGCAACGGAACACCGGCCGTGCGCACCACCGGCCCGAAGATGGCTTGAGGCCACGCCGCGTGACACACCACCGCGTCGAACGCCTCCCGCCGGAGCAGCGCCATCAGCGAGCGTCGAGCCTCCCAGACCCGCCAGGGACGACTCACCTTCGCCGGTCCCAGCAACGTCAGCGGCGCGCCCGCCGCGCGAAGCTCCTCCGCGATGCGTCCCTCGAAGCAGAGCGCGAACGCATGCACCGAGCCGCCCGCCCGGTCCGCGCTCGCGAGCGCCAACGTGCGCAGCAACGTCTCGACGCCGCCGTAGAGGTTTCCGCTGGAGACATGCAGCACGCGAAGCGGCGCACCACCCGACGCATGCGAGGAGCGACCTCCGCCCTCCGCGGGACCGTCACGATGAGACGCGCGCGTTCCGTGCATGCGCGGACCTTCAGCGCCCGCCCGCGACGTGCCGGACGGAGGCATCGCTCTTCTCCTCCGCCACCGGCTGCCGTCCGAGCGCCTCCGCGTACAACTCCAGGCTGCGCGACGCCATCACGTCATGGGCGAACTCCGCCCGCGCACGCTCCTGTGCCCCACGCGACAGCCGCTCGCGCAGGCCCGGCTCCTCCACCAACCGGCGCGCCGCCGCCGCCAGCGCCCGCGCATCACCGACGGGCACCGTGAGCCCGGTGTGCTCATGCAGGCTTACCCACGCCACACCGGAGTCCGGCACGGCGGTGTTGAGCACGGGCAATCCACTCGCCAGCGCCTCCACCTGCGACAGGCCATACGCCTCGCTGCGCGCGTTGCTAGGAAACCACAGCGCCGTCGCGGCCCGGTACGCGCCCGTCAGCGCCTCCGGCGACAGGTAACCCGCCCACGTCACCCGGTCCTCGATGCCCAGCGCCTTCGCCCGCGCGCGGCCCTCCTCCGCCAGCGGCCCCTCGCCCACGATGGCCAGCCGCCCCGGCGCGTGCACCAGCGCCTCCAGCGCCGTGAACAACCCCTTGTAGTAGACGAGCCGCCCCACCATCAGCCACAGCGGCCCGCCCGCTGCCTCCGCCGTCCATCGCGCCTGCGCCTCGCGCGCTTCCGCGGAAGGCGGCCGCAGGTACGACTCCAGCTCGATGCCCAGCGGCAGCACCCGCACCTTCGACTTGAACGTCGACAGCAGCGACGAGCCGCGCACGTACGCGTCGCTCGTGGCCAAGAGCCGCGCCGCGCGCGCGTACAGCATCCACTCGAAGGGACGGAACAGCGCGCCCGCGACCTTCTGCCGGATGATGTCGCTCTGGTGCGTCACCACAACCGCCGGCAGACGCGGCACCGCGTCCAGCGCCAGCACCATGCTCGGGTTGGGCACGTGCAGGTGAACCACATCCACGCCCCGCGCCAGCGCCCTCCTGAGCACGAACGGCAGCGACGGCATCACGTCCATGCGCGCCACGGACGCGAGCCGCCCCAGGCGAATCACGCGCACCGGACCGTCCCACTCCTCACGCGTGGGACTGCGCCCGTGGAACTCGTGGCTCGTCCCGGTGCCGTCCACGGAATGGTTCGCGCACAGCACCTCCACCTGCGCGCCCAGCGACGCCTGCGCGCGCGCCAGCGTTCGCACGTGCGCCTCCATGCCGCCGGAGGCCGGAGGGTAGAACTTCCCCAGGTGCAGCACCCGCAGGCCCGCGCCCCTCACGACGGCGCCACCCCGCCCTTGGGCTCGTCCTGCGTCGGGCCATAGCCCTGGTAGCCCAGGTACGTGTCGCCGTAGCGCGGCTGCCGCAGGTCCACGTCGTTGAGGATGGCGCCGAACATCCGCGCCTGCACGTCCGCCAACGAGCGCAGCGCGCGCTTCGCGGCGCTCCGGTCCGTCCGGCCCGCCTTGAGCACCATCACCACGCCGTCCGCCTGCGTGGCCAGCACCGCCGCGTCCACGACGGCATTGAGCGGCGGGCTGTCCAGGATGATGCGGTCGAACTTCTCCCCCGCGGTGCGCAGCAGTTCCTTGAAGGCACGCGTGTGCAGCAGCTCCGCGGGGTTCGGCGGCAGCGGGCCACACGGCAGCACGAAGAGGTTGGGCACCTCCGTGCTCTTCACCGCCTTGTCCAGCGAACCCTCGCCCACCACCAGCGAGCTGATGCCCAGGTCGTTGGGCACGCCGAACGCGCGGTGCAGCCGGGGCCGGCGCATGTCCGTGTCCAGCAGCAGCACGCGGTTGCCGCTCTGGGCCATGGCCACGCCCAGGTTGATGCACGTGGTGGACTTGCCCTCCTGCGGGCCGCTGGACGTCACCACCAGCGTCTTGCAGGGATGATCCGGCGACATGAACAGCAGATTGGTGCGCACCGCGCGGCAGCACTCCGCCACCGCCGAGCGCGGCGCGCGGTGCACGTACAGGTCGCGGTCGCCCGGCGCCTTCGTGGCCTCCATGCGCGGCACCACGCCCAGGAACGCCAGGCCCAGCACGTCCTCCACGTCCGCCTGCGACGCGACGCTGTTCTCCAGCATCTCCAGGAACAGCGCCACGCCCAACCCCAGGAGCAGCCCCATCACCCAGCCGACCATCAGGTTGCGCCGCGTGTGCGGCCGCACCGGCACCATCGCCGGCTGCGCGGGGTCCAGCACGCGCACGTTGCTCGTGCGCAGCAAGCCCGACAGCTCGATGTCCTTCAGCCGCTTGAGCACCAGCTCATAGAGCCGCTGGTTGTTGTCCGACTCGCGCTGCAGCCGTCCGTACTCGATGGCCTTCTTGTTCACCTGGAAGGCCTCGGCCTTGGTCTCGTCCAGGAGCTTGTTGAGGTTCTTCTCCTCGCCCTGCGCCTCCGCCAACTGCGTCTCCGCCGAGCGCACCACGTTGCTCAGGCTCTTGAGCAGGTCCGCGCGCACGACGTCCAGCTTGCGGTTGCACTCCAGCAGCTTCGGGTGCTCCGGCAGGTAGCGCTCGGTCAGCTCCGCGCACGCGGCCTTCTGTTCGCCGTAGCGCGATTTGAGGTCCTGGATGGGACCGTCCTTCGCGCCGGGCACCGCCTCCGCCCACGTCTCGTCGTTGCCCGCGTCCCTGCGCAGCCGGTGGATGGCGTCCACGCGCGCCTGCTGCGCCGCGATGCGCGTGCGCACCTCGGTGAGCTTCAGGTTGTAGGAGTTGATCCGCTCGCTGACGATGGACAGCCGCGACTCCAGCGACGTGGACAGCATGTCCGCGTCCTTCTTCAGGTCGTAGACGGCCATCTCGCCGGCCTTGGACTGACGGCCCAGTTCGTCCAGGCGCCCCTCCAGCCACGTGCGCGCCTCCTCCGTGGTGCGCAGCTTCAGCGCCAGGTTCTCCGCCATGTACGCGGCGGCCACCTCGTTGGAGAGCAGCGCCGCGCGCGCGGGATCCACGTCCTCCACGCCAATGTTCATCACCCGCGAGTCCTTGCCGGGCACCACCTGGATGCGCGAGCGCAACAACCCCACCGGGTCCGCGTCCTCCAGCGCCTTCGCGCGCTCCGCCGGATCCTGGTTCGCCGGCAGGCCCAGGAAGGACGCGTCCTTCGACAGCCCCAGCCGGTCCACCACACGGCTGGCCACCGCGCGCGAGGTGATGATCTCGCTCTGCGTGGCGTAGTACTCCTTGTTGAACCAGTAGTTGCTGCGCTCCTCCCCCATCACCTCCTTCACCTCGCCGTCGAGGATGCGCGGCGCGGTGACGTCGATGATGAGCGAGGTGCTGGACGCGTAGATGCGCGGCTGCCGCAGCGTCCACGCCGCGGTGAGCGCGGTGACGCCCAACGCCACCCCGAGCATCACCCACCGCCGGCGCCACACGCCCCGCACCCGGTGCATCACGCTCGCGGACGCCGCGCCGGGCGCCCCACCGGCCGGGTCCAACACCGTTCCTTCCACGTCGCGTCTCTCCGGAAGTGGCTGCCGCGGGCGGTCTCCACCGGCCCGAATTCGTCCGGACCCGACCTGCACCCACATCGCGCTGGGGGAATAACGTCCGGAGCGTGCAACGGGCGGGGCGGGTTGTCCATCCAACCGACGTCGCCTGGATGCCCCCCATCCATCCGCGCCGGTCCGCGAACGCGCACCCCGGGGGGTCCTGTGGTAGTGAGCGGCGCAATGGTTCCTGCGCTTTCCGTCGTCCTGCCCTTCAACCCCGCCACCGCCGCCGCCGCCGCCCGGTTCGCCCACGCGCTGGCCGGCCAGGCCCAGGTCGTGCTCGCGGGTGAAGGGCCGGTGGACGTCACGCCCGGTCCCAACGTCCACGTCCTCGCGGCCCAGGGCGGCAAGGGAGCGGCCATCCGCGCCGCGCTGCCCCACGTCACCGGCGCCCACACGGTGCTCCAGGATCCAGACGCCGCCTACTCGCCCGACACCTACGACGCCCTGGTGCAGCCCCTGCGTGACGACACCGCGGACGGCGTCTTCGGCCGGCGCCCCGGCATGTCGCCGGAGATGGTGGCCGAGCGCGCGCTGGGCGGCATCACCCGCTTCGTCACCGACGTGGCGCTGACGGATCCGCTCACCGGCCTGCGCGCCTTCCGCACGGAGGCGCTGCGCTCCATCCAGCTCACCAGCGACGACGACGCGGTGGACGCGGAGCTGGTGGTGAAGCTGGCCGCGCAGCTCTTCCGGCTCACCGAGGTGTCCCTGCCGCCGCTGCAGGCCGTGCCGCGCCGCCCGGCCTCCGCGCACCTGGCCCGCCTGCGCACGCTGGTGCGCTACGCCACCGTGCGCGACGACGCGGACAACCAGCACGAGGGCTACTCCACCCTGGAGCGCATGGACGGCGCCACCCACTACAACCAGTGGCTGGGCCGCCGCTTCCGCGAACACATGGGCCGGCGCGTGCTGGAGATTGGCGCCGGCATCGGCACCATCACCCGCGAGTTGGAGGCCGGCGCGGAGCACCTGGTCGCGCTGGAGGTGGAGCGCTTCTACGTGGACCGCCTGAAGAACCTCTTCCGCGGCAAGCCCCACGTGCGCCCCTACCTGTCCGACGTGGCGCTCGCGGACTGGGAGTCGCTGAAGGCGGAGAACCTGGACACCATCGTGCTGTCCAACGTGCTGGAGCACATCCCGGACGACGCGTCCGCGGTGCGCCGCTTCCGTCAGATTCTCCAGCCGGACGGCCGCGTGCTCATCCTCGTGCCGGCGCTGCCGCAGCTGTTCGGCGCCATCGACGAGGCCGTGGGCCACTACCGCCGCTACACGCCGGAGACGCTGCGCGCGGTGCTGCAGGAGAACGGCTTCCGCGTGGACACGCTGGAGTGGATGAACCTCGTCGGCCTGCCGGGCTGGTTCGTCAACAGCCGCCTCCTGCGCCGCCGCGCGGTGCCCAAGCTCCAGCTCAAGCTCTACGACACGCTGGCGCCCCTGCTCGCCCAGGCCGAGCAACAGGTGAGGCTGCCCGTGGGCATGAGCCTGTTCGCCGTCGCCCGCGCCGTCTGATGCCCGCGTGAGCGCCGAAGCCCACCCCACC
>NZ_RAWF01000668.1:0-438 GCF_003612075.1 Corallococcus sp. CA041A | reverse complement strand
ATTTTCATGTTTATGGCTAACTTAGAGACTATCATTGAAGCTCATACATAGCTAAGAAAATACTGTCATACCAAAATACTGCAATCTTTTATGATAATATTAGCTTTCCATGCTCCTTATCCGTAATGGCAATAATACTGAAGCCGGAGCTATTTCGTGATATAGATAATATTGTGTTCTTAGGCATGCCATTAATATCATCGATGCATATCCTGTTCCCACAAATGTGTAAAAGCTCTCGATGCTCTGAGCTAATACACTCGCATTATTGGATACCATAGAGTATGCGAGGCTTTTGAGAGGAAACGTCATTAGACTATTCGTTCCAACAACGAATTTAATTCATGACGGGCGGCAAATGGATACATCCATACCTGCAGCAACGCAGTCCCAGAATCCTACTATAAAGAGGAAGGAAGCATACAACTTGATGACGAT
>NZ_RAWF01000667.1:0-438 GCF_003612075.1 Corallococcus sp. CA041A | reverse complement strand
ACGTGGTGCTGGGCATGGGCGGCTATATCACCTTCCCGGGCGGCATGATGAGCGTGCTGCTGGGTCGCCCGCTGGTGCTGCACGAACAGAATTCGATTGCAGGGCTCGCCAACCGCGTGCTCGCGCGCGTGGCCGATCGCGTGCTGTGCGCATTTCCGAATGCGCTGGCCGGTGCTGAGTGGGTGGGCAATCCGATCCGCGCCGACCTCGCCACGCTGGCTTCGCCGCAAACGCGCTACGCCGAGCGAACCGGCCCGCTGCGCGTGCTTGTCGTGGGCGGCAGCCTGGGCGCAGCAGCGCTCAACGACGTGGTGCCCAAGGCGCTGGCGTTGCTGCCGGCCGATACGCGTCCCATCGTCATCCATCAGGCGGGCGCCAAGCAGATCGACACGCTGCGCGCCAACTATGCCGCTGCCGGTATCGACGATGCCCACGCAC
>NZ_RAWF01000666.1:0-438 GCF_003612075.1 Corallococcus sp. CA041A | reverse complement strand
GTTCGCCGCGCTATGCGACGTGCAGGCGTTTCATCAGAAGAGATTGATACCTTTTATGATGAAGCAACTTCTGGCGACTATGACCACCTTCTTTTTACGTGTACGCGATGGGTTACGGTTTACTGATGCTTGAAATCACGATGTACCAACTGCGCTTCTGCGAAGTGTGGGATGAATACTGGTACTCAGGAGATATTTATGAGACTGAAACAGACGCATATGCTGCTGGTAAAGATCTAGACCAAGAGGAATATACCTGGTATGTTGATCCTGTCACAGTGTATCTGCGTAACACTCACGCAGCGCGTCGAGCCTACCAAGATGGCTCACTTCCACTCTAACTACAGGTGTAGTTACCGATAATACCTTTTACCCCCTGAAGAAGGAGGAACACATCGGTGTCCGATTTGCTTGAAGTCAGAGTAGATGGTATAATCA
>NZ_RAWF01000665.1:0-439 GCF_003612075.1 Corallococcus sp. CA041A | reverse complement strand
TCTCAGCGGTACTGTTTCTTGGTGTAGGGTCAGGTTGAGCAGGTGGAAAAAGGCGAGCTGACCTACAAAGGGGCGCAGCGACGCTATGGCATTCAGGGTCGTTCGACGGTGCTGGTATGGTTGCGCAAGCACGGACGACAGGACTGGAGCGCCTCAGCGGAGGCCAAAACCACGATGGAAAATCAAAGCAGCCAGCGCAAGTCGCTCACGCCAGAGCAGCGCATCAAGGAATTGGAAGTGCAGTTGCGGGAGGCCCAAGAGAAGGCACGCCTGTTCGAGGCGGTGATCGACGTGATCCAGAAAGAGCATGGGGCGCGCGTCGTAAAAAAGCCTTCGGGCAGGTCCTCACGCAAAAGCTCGTCCAAGGGCTGAGTGTGGGCAGGGCCTGCCGCTACATTGGCATCAGCCGCCAGGCGTACTACAAACGCCAGCAAAGGGA
>NZ_RAWF01000664.1:0-439 GCF_003612075.1 Corallococcus sp. CA041A | reverse complement strand
CGTCTAGATCCCGCATGAGGCGATCTCGGCTTACCTTGGCCAGCACGCTCGCCGCCGCGATGCACCGCGCCGCCGCGTCCCCACCGATGATGGGCAGGTGGGGTTGGGTGAGGCCGGGGATAAAGAGGGCATCGGAAAGCACATAGCCTGGGCGCTGTTCCAGGCGCGCTATCGCCCGGCGCATGCCTGAGGTATTGGCGTGCTGGATGCCGCGCTTGTCGATGTCCCCCGCACCAATATGCACCACAGACCAGTCTACAGCCTTGTCTTTGATGATGGGGAAGAGCTTTTCGCGCTGGCGGGGCGTGAGCTTTTTGGAATCAGTTAAGGTATCCAATTCGCTCACGATGCGCTCGGGCAGGATGCAGGCGGCGACGGTGACGGGGCCGCAGCACGCACCGCGGCCGGCCTCATCCACCCCGGCGACGGGGCCGAGCCC
>NZ_RAWF01000663.1:0-440 GCF_003612075.1 Corallococcus sp. CA041A | reverse complement strand
CATATGTGGAGCATAAAGTCTAGACTAAAAGGAGCGGCGAAAGGAAGAGAAAGAGAGTCGAGAGTCTTTACCGTACTTAGAGGTCAACTATTACATACATGTGAGTTGGTCAATAAGTGGTGGCATGTGTAGTTGCAGCATGTGTACTGCGTAAGAAAGAAAAAAAAAAGGCAGAAAGGCTCCATACCGAACGTTCGAACCTGCGAACCTGCAAGGCAAAAAGTATAACGCCGCGCTTGTGTCTTGGCTTCCTAACTGGGTTAATTTGGCGAGTAAAGCCTGGCATCACATTACCTAATTCGATTAGTTGATTCGATGACTATTCGAATTCCTACCTAGTCTAGAGTAGTGCGCGCCACCAACGTCCACTTGCACGCAATACCTGCATAGGTCTGTTTCTTATCGCCTACGGAATTCGGATATGTCCAACAGTACTATGT
>NZ_RAWF01000662.1:0-441 GCF_003612075.1 Corallococcus sp. CA041A | reverse complement strand
CTTCTTTTCTTCGTGCAAATCTGCGTTTTCAACTGCAACTGAAAGCTGGTCAGCAAGAGCTCCAAAGAATGTCAGGTCATCAATGCTCCAGGGGCGCGGAGTCTTGCAGTCTTGCAAAAACATTGCCCCGAAAGTAAGGTCGCGCATTATCAATGGAATAAGTAATCCGGACAGAAAGCCGAATGATTTCAAGAAATCTTTGTCTAAACCATATGTGGTGCCGTATTCACCATCAGCAAGATCACAAGGAGCGGTTTTGCTCATTATCGTTTTTACGAATTCCTGGCCGGCAGGAGAGAAAAATTTCGTTTGAACAGAATCAGTCGAACTGTTGTGATATTCGTAGACTGAAACGTTGTCGTTGGTTAAATGAGTTCGCAAAATTAAGCAACGGCTCAACTCGAATTTATGCCCGAGATTGTTCACGGCATTTTGCAGAAC
>NZ_RAWF01000661.1:0-441 GCF_003612075.1 Corallococcus sp. CA041A | reverse complement strand
GGTAACGGCTTGCTTCGTCCACTTGCGTCAGCACCGATGCGGCAGGCTCTCCGTTGGGTCCGCGTACCAGCGCTTCGTGTGCGTAAGCGTCGCCCGTGCGCAGATCCACGATCGGCTGAAATGCGAAGGCCATCTCGATAGAGGTGCCATCATTGGAGTTGCATCCGGAGCAGCGCCTGTTGGGTGCCGATGGTTGGCTTGCGCTATGGATCTGAATCATCTTGGCAAAACGAGTAAAGGATTTTGGGCAACGGCTTCACGCCTGGTCGGGGCGTGGTCGTTGAATACTGCACACTCCTGCCAAGCAGGCTTGTGCGA
Organism: Corallococcus sp. CA041A; assembly: GCF_003612075.1. Taxonomy (NCBI): domain Bacteria; kingdom Pseudomonadati; phylum Myxococcota; class Myxococcia; order Myxococcales; family Myxococcaceae; genus Corallococcus; species Corallococcus sp. CA041A. Next base: position 123 of record NZ_RAWF01000661.1, on the reverse strand, counting down.
CGTTGACTTCACTCGAAGTGCAGTACAGCGCCAGTAGGGATCGACGCGAGCTAACTTCGCTCACGTGACGGGGAAGGGGGGGTTGGATGATAGATCAATTGCCCATCCCGCGCAGTGCACTCT
>NZ_RAWF01000660.1:0-441 GCF_003612075.1 Corallococcus sp. CA041A | reverse complement strand
GTGGCAGGGGACGCCGTGAACCCCCAGACCGGCCCAGCCGCTGGCGGCTGTGCGTTCGGGCGCTTGCGAAGCAGTGCTTCGCAAGCAAAGCGCCCTCACCCCTGGGGACTTGGTCGCGGCATCCATGCCGCTCGCACCCCTGCCACCGGACCCACCACGCCTTCGACAGGTTCCTGAGGCTGTTGGTAGGTGCCGACCTTGGTCGACACGCTTTCCCAAGGGTCAGAAGGGGTTCAGTGCCACGCGCTGAATGCGCGGCCTGGACGGGTAGACTGTGGCTCTTGGTCCCATGAATCCCGGTTGCCCGATGTCCGCCAAATTCCGCTGGTTGCCCCTGTTGTGCCTGGCCCTGGCGGGCTGCAGTCAGCTGGAGAATCCGGGCAACGTGACCGCTGCCGACAAGGCAGCGCGGGCGCCGGCCAGTGATGGCGAGAACATGGT
>NZ_RAWF01000659.1:0-441 GCF_003612075.1 Corallococcus sp. CA041A | reverse complement strand
GGCTTACAGTCCAGGGTTGTATCCTGATTGCCTAGCCGCATCATCCGGAGTGCTTCCGGAATTCACAGCCCGGTTATATTCGGATTGTTGCTGTAAGCGTTCTTCCCAGTTACCTGTCTGCTGCCTTGGAACGCCTGAGGCTGCGGACCTGCGGGAGGCTGCTAGTTGAGCTGCTGTCCGTTGCGCTATAACTCTCCGTTGTTGCGGAACTTGCGCTAGCTTACTTTGAGTCCAAGCTATCGATTGCGCAGTCGCTCGTTTTGCAGCGAGTGCCTGTTTCAGAAAATGCTCAGATTGATCGAGCGCAGTTTCCCAGTAACAGACTGCTAATCCATTAGCCCATACGGGGTTGTCCGGATCCACTGACGAAGCCTTGTGAAAGTATTCTACCGATTCCTGCGAAAGCTGATGGTTGAATACTTCTGCTGCTTTGATATAGAG
>NZ_RAWF01000065.1:0-38399 GCF_003612075.1 Corallococcus sp. CA041A | reverse complement strand
AACGAGCACTGGCTGCTGGAGCGCCACAACTTCCTCTCGCCGAGTCAGGCCCGGCGAGCGCTGATGCAGTCGAAGCAGGCGGCCTGATTACAACCAATCTGGTGTCTCAATAATCCGGTGCGGTACACCTGGACAGCGCAGAGAGGTCGTCACACCGGGTAACAACCAGAAGCGTTTCGTGGCAGGGGCGCTGGATGCGCGCACGGCACGGGTGACTTGGGTGCAGGGGGAGAAGAAGACGAGTGCTCTCTTCATCGACCTGGTGCGCGCCGTGGACGCCACTTATCCCAGTGCGAAGCGTCTGCATTTCATCCTCGACAATGCCGCCACCCACTCCCGCAAGAAGACGCAGAAGGCGCTGGAGGCACTGGGCGAGCGGCTGGTGCTGCACTTCCTGCCGCCGTACTGCCCGGAGGGCAATCGCATCGAACGCCTGTGGTGGGACGTGCATGCCAACGTCACCCGCAACCATCGCTGCAAGAAGATGGAGGCGCTCATGACTGAGGTGGACGCCTACCTCGACGCGCGGAACACTCAGAAGTCCGCCAGTCTCTTGCTGCGCGCCGCCTCTGCTCAACGCGCAGCTTGAGTCCGTTCGAGAATCACGATCGGGCGTTTAGTACGACTTGGTCACATCCGAGAGGGCAGCTCAGGCGGAGCTCTGGGGTTGATGGCCGTGTTGCAGAGGGGGCAGATGCCAATCTGCCTGAGGAGAAGGGGCTGCAACGCGCGTCGTACCATCGGTAGCGTCCAGTGCACTCTCTTCCGGGGGGAAAAGCGCCCGACGGAGCGCGAGGAATCCGTGGGCCACGGCGCAGAGGGTGGCGTGGTGATGGAAGCCACGCCACGTGCGTCCTTCGAAGTGGTCCAGACCGACTTCCCCCTTCATCTCTTGGTAGTCGCGCTCGATGCGCCAGCGCAACTTGGTGAGGCGCACGAGGTGCTTCAGGGAAATGTCCGCAGGCAGCGTAGACAGGTGGAACTTGGTGGGCGCCTTCTCGTGCCTGGGCCATTCGCACAGCAGCCACTGCTCGTCGCCCGGGGCCAGGCCCAGATGGTGTCGATGGGCAGTGCGGATGCGCAGGGCCGCGAAGCGCGAGCGCCGCGGGCCCTTGGACCCTTCACTCCAGCTGACCCACTTCCAGGCGGTTTTCGGCAGGTCGGCGGCGAGCTTCTCGACAGCAACGGGGTTCGCGTCTCCATAGCGGTAGCGCTTGCGGACGGGCCCACGCATCCCCGGTGGCTTCGGAGGAATGGGCGGAACGACGAAGCCCGGGGGCCAGACGACGCAGTCGCCTTGAATGCCGACGATGTACGGCAATCCGCGGCGCGTGAGCTCCGCACGGAACTCGACTTCGTTTCCGTACCCTGAGTCGGCCAGCACCATGTGCCGCTTCACTCCCCATCCCCGTGCATGCTCCAGCAGCCCCAGGGCGATGTCCCGCTTCGTCTCGAACGATACGTCCTCCGGCACGCCCGCCTTGCGCAAGCGCTCCGGGTCGGCCGTCCACTCCACTGGCAAGTACAACCGCATTCCGATGCAGCCGCTGCCCTTCTCACTCGCCAGATGCAGACTGACGGCGACCTGGCAGTTGTCGATGCGGCCCAGAGTGCCCGAGTACTGCCGGACCACGCCCACCGAGTGCCTGCCCTTCTTGGGGAAACCCGTGTCATCCAGCACCAGGGCCTCGACGTCCGGCAGGTCCTCCTCCAGCTTCAGTGCCAGCCGGCGCATGACCTCGTCGTCCGCCCACGCACTGCCGCTGATGCACTGCTGCAGGCGCTGGCGCATGGCCTCCTTCTCGGAAGCCTCCTTCACCAGTCGCCCAGCTATCGGGTCGATGCTCTTGCGCTCGCCTTCCAGCAACAGGCCCTTGACGTACCAGTCCATGGCCCGTCGCCGTTCGACTCGGCCCAGGCCCGAGAACATCGACTCGAGGAAGCTCTCCAGCTCCCCCTCCAACCGCTTCAGTTGCGTCGGTGTCATGCAGGGGGAACAGTCCGCCCACCCTCACGCATTCTTGATGTGACCAAGTCGTACTAGGTCCAGCGGCAACTTCTTGCCGACAATCCTTGCCGATCAACCCAACCCCGGTAACCTCCTGATGCGCCGAATCAGGTGAGAGGCGCGTAGGCACCGGGGGAACAATGCGCGGCGACTGGAGCAAGCTGAGGGCGTGGGGGGGGAGCCAGAGTTCGGCCTTTGAGGAACTCACCTGCCAACTGGCACGTCTCGACACGCCTGTGGATCACCGCTTTGTTCGCCTGGATCCTCCAGACGGCGGCGTCGAGGCATTCGCTGTCGACCCTTCTGGGAACGAGCGCGCTTGGCAAGCAAAGTGGTTCACCGGGCCGCTAACGCCACGGCAATGGGCGGAACTCGATGAGTCCGTGCGGTCGGCGCTCAACAGCCGACAGCGCCTCACCGAATACATCGTGTGCTTGCCGCAAAACCCGACGGCTCCCAATTACGATGTGAAAGCCACGCAGAGAACGTCCAGGGCGCACAAGGTTACGAAGCAGACCCGCAGTGTCGCCAGCACCATCCGCCGAAAGGCCAGGGGTACTCTGGATCAGTGGAACGCCCGCGTTGTGAAGTGGAAGCAGTGGGCTGGTAAGCGGAAGGTGGAGTTCGTTCTCTGGGGTACGGCGGAATTCGAGGAGCGGCTCATGCGCGCCGCTGCGGGAGGACGGCGCGCATTCTGGTTCGACGAGCTTGATGTCAGCCCCACGGCTCTGGCGCGCAAACTCGACGTCGCGGTGAAGGAGGCGGGCGCGAAATACTCTCCAGACCTCCACCTGCACGTCGGTGTCGCGGCTGTCATCGATGGAGCAAGCCGGGCCGCCTCATTCCGCGAAAAGTGGTCAGCGCGTCTCGATGAATTGAGAAAGGCGACTCGTGCCATCAGGGCTGTTCCGATGGGCGCAACAGCCGACGGATGCCTAGACGTGACCCATGCGCTCGAACGTGTGTGCACCGAGGTCGAGCGCTTCATCGACAAACGAAGTGACGTTCCGGATATCGTGCTTCTCGAGCAGGCAGCAGCCAGGGCGCGTGCTGGTCTCGAAGCTCAACGGGTATTGATCGAGAAGGCAAAGACTCAAAGGAAACAGGCGTCACCCGCTACGAGTAGCAATGCTTCGCACTTCATCAAGCCTGGGTTTGACTCCGCCACTCGCGACATCACCCAGGCACTCACCGCGCTCTATGCAGTCACGCGCAGCATCTCCGCCAACACGACTCAGGCGGATCTTCATCGAGCCGTCGTCATCCTGGGGCCAGCCGGCATTGGGAAGACGCACCTCCTCTGTGACGCAGGGCTAGTTGCGGCCCGCGCTCAGGCACCAGCAGTCCTTGTCCACGGCGCCGCGCTCACGGGACGCACTCCCAACACCGAAATCATGGCGGCGCTTGGCCACGAGGGCAGCTTTGAACGATTCCTCGGCGCGCTCGACTCCGCAGGTGAAGCAAGCGGACAAAGGGCGCTGCTGCTCATCGACGCACTCAACGAGAGCATGGATGCAGGCCGACATTGGCATGACACGCTGCCCGGCCTCGTCGAATTGATGAAGCCGTACAGGTCGGTCGCGCTCGTGGTGTCTGTTCGAGATACCTACGAGAAGCGCGTGCTTCGTGAGGATACCGAAAACCATTTCGTCGTCGTTGAGCATCACGGCTTCACAGGTATCGAGTTCGATGCGACCTCGCGTTTCTTCGAGCATTTCCGCGTAGCGGATCCGCCAGTTCCGCTCTTCCGGCCTGAGTTCCAGAATCCGCTCTTCCTCAAGTTATACTGCAGCGCACTCGGAGGACGTCCTCAGAGCGACCAGCGCTTCCGGGCCCGCGCGTTCGGTGAGATTCTTGATTTCGTAGTTGCCGACGTCGAAGAACGTGCGTGCCGAGAACTCGATCTGGCGCAAGCAACCCGCCCAGTTCTCACAGCGCTCCGGCGGATCGCGCGTGCCATGTACGAAAGAGGCTCGGACCTGCTGGCATATGCGCAGGCCAAGGTGCTTGTCGATGAACTGGCTCCGCCACGGGCTGGATATCACTCCTCGCTGTTTTTCCAGCTCGTGAGTGCTGGGCTTCTCAATGAGGTCGATTCCGTTGACGACGATGGCCGCACCATTAACAGGCACATCGGCTTCGCGTACCAACGCTTCGGGGATTATGAGCAGGCTGGGTACGTAACGGAGGCGCTTGCCGCCCTTCCCAGTGGAGAATGGTTTGGCGCGGCACCTCCCATCCGAGCCATTCTCGACGATGAGGATGCCAGGTGGTCGAAAGCTGGGATTCTGGAAGCGCTTGCATCTCGCCTCCCAGAGGAATTGGGAATCGAACTTCTAGACATTGTTGGAGAGCACAAGATCGATGAGGTAATCGCGCGCGCGTGGCTCATGAGCATTCAATACCGCCGGACGGCCGCGCTCAGCCGAGCGCGTATCGAACCGTGGATAAACAGGTTCCTCTCGAGGGAGAGGGCTCTACGAATGACATGGGACGCATTGCTCTTCGTCGCCGCCGACCCCGAGCATCCATTCAACGCTGACTTCCTCATGCAGCACCTTCACCCTCAGCCTGTCGGCAAGCGGGACGCGACCTGGACCATCGTCGTGTCGCCGACATTCCGGAACGGCGGCGCGGTCGATGCGCTCCTCTCATGGGCGAGAGTCGGGCGGAAGCATCCCGGTCTGGACTCTCGGTCGGCGTTGCTTGCAGCGACGGCCATTGCTTGGTTCCTGACCTCGCCAGACAGTGCGTTTAGAGATCGCGCGACTCAATGCCTTACTTGGCTACTTATCGAGCAGCCGCGAGCCTCCGTCGCACTGCTGGAGCGCTTCCGCACGGTCAATGACCCTTACGTCCTCGAACGCATCTACTGTGCCCTCTACGGCGCCGCGATGCACTGGTCGCCAAGAGAACGTGCACTCACCGAGATCACCGAACAGGTCTACGAATCACTCTTCTCCGGGAACAGCACGCCGCCATATGCACTCCTTCGAGACTACGGTCGCGGGCTTGTTGAGTTGTCCATTGTTCGAGGGTGTGCCTCGGCGTCAGTCGAGCATGCGCGCATCAGTCCGCCCTACAGATCGCGCTGGCCCATCATCAAAGCCTCAAAGGAATGGGACGGGTACCAGTGGCGACACGATAAGCAGATGACTGAGCGCGAGAAGGCATTCGCGCGTGTCCACAATAATGTTTTCGGTTTTAGTGATTTTTCCCACAAGATCGAGACCGAGGACAATTGGCTCTCCGTAAAACGGGGAGATCCGCTTCCGAGACTGGCTCGGGACATCATCAAGGACTGGGAGGCAGGTCTGTCACTTTCTGCTCGACAGGCGTGGGATGCGTATGTTGATGCGTCTTTCATACGCTCCTTCTCCCAGGGAAACGTCCGCGGGTCGCCCCCAAGTACGCTGATGCGAGCGCTCAACGATGCGCAGAGCCAACAACTCCAAGATGTTGTCCTGCCCCTCTTCCAATCGAACAAGCACCTCGCGGAACGACTTCCTGCCTTCGATCAAAAGCTCGCGCAGAGCTACATTTTCGGTCGCATCCTAGAGCTTGGCTGGAGACCCGAGCACTTCCATGAATATGAGACCGGCTACGCCACCGCGAGCGGGCACCCAGAAGAGGAAAGCGAGCGTTGTTTGAAGAAGTACTTGTGGATTGGGTGGCACGAGTTCATCGGCTACTTGGTCGACCACTACCGATGGCGAAAGGAGTTCGACCACCACGACGACGACTACCAAGGCCCGTGGCAACTCTACCGGCGGGACATCGACCCTACGGCGCTATCCGAGGCCCCCGACGAAGAGGCCGACTCCTGGTGGTTTCCGAGGCTTGAACTCGACTTCGAAGGGGCAAGTGACCTTGAGTGGATTAAAGACAACACGAGAAGTATTCCGGACTTCGAGAGTTTGCTGCATGTTACAGGTGCTGATGGCAAGAACTGGTACATCACGAGCGGCTTCCCAAGTTGGGGATGGAAGCGGGATGAGAGTGATACGAGCGCAGGAAGGCGCCAGAGCGAGTTCGTTCTCTATGGTTACGTTCTGAAGAAGAGTGATGTTCCGGCGTTCGTAGCGTGGGCGAGGCGGCAAAACTTCTTTGGTCGGTGGATGCCTGAAGCGTCGGACGCAACCCAGATCTACTTCGGCGAGCACTACTGGGCTCCTGCCGCACAACAGCACGCAGGGTCTGCGGGCTGGACACAGGGCGACGATGGTCGACTGCCGGTCCCGGTACTCATCGCTCATGAAAAGTACCGCTGGGAGGGCGACTCCGAGCAGTCCGGCAGGACAATCAACGCGGACCTTCCGTCACGCCATCTTGTAGAGCTTCTCGGCCTCAAGTGGTCTCGCGGGGCCCGGTGGGTCAATGAAGATGGCGAGCTTGCCGCTTTTGATCCAAGTGTCGAGACAGGCGGGAGCGGTGCATTGCTCCTTTCCGAAGCGGCCGTGCGCAGGCTTGACGCTCTCGGATACTCGCTCGTATGGGCGATACTTGGTGAGAAGATCGCCATGGGGAACACGGGGCGAACCGCCGGCTGGCTTGAGATTAGCGGTGTTTACTCTTTGAAGCGGGACTTCACTCTTAGGGGAGGCTTCAGGACTGTTCACGGCGAGGAGTCCTCTCATGGGCGAACTCGCCGAGCGCGCGAAGCTCGCTCCTCAGGTGGCAAGACTGTTCCGTCCCGAAGCAAGAAGAAGAGAACCGATTCGCGTCGACCGAAGCGGCGCTCCAAGAAGGGCCGCTCTACACCCCGCTCATGAAGTTCCCCCAAGCAGGTGAGGAGGGGGCGAGAGCGGGGAAGGATGCCGCGGTCAGACCGGAGCGGATGAAGCAGAGGACGCCGCGAGTGGACTTACGCCGAGTTGCTGAGGAGGACGTTCGACTTCGACGTGCTCGCCTGCGTGAGGTGTGGAGGCAGGCTTGAGGGGGTTGGCGTACGTGAAGGGGGGAAGGGCGCACGAGGGCGCGCGCGATTCTGAATCACCTGGGGTTGCGCATGGCGAGTGCGCACCTGGGCTGCTGGCTCGGTAGACGCCCACGAGGATGGTGGCCCCCGCAGCCCTTGGCGTTCAGCGCCCCGCTGCCAGCCCAGGCCTGACGCAACCGGCGACCGGGCGCGGGCGATAATGCACCGGCCCTGGAGAGAGCAATCTCCAGGGCCGGTGCTGTTTGTGCGCCCCTTCAAGGACACCCACCCCCATGCATGCCCATTTCCCGGAGCGGACCGTCCGCTCCCTCATCGGAGCACTCATGCTCCTGCTGCTGACCCGCTGTGCCGCGCCCACCGACGCGCCCGCGCCCACCACCGTGCGTCAGGCGCTCGCATGCATCGGCGGTGGCAGCATCGACCAGCACGCCGCGCAGTGCGACGGCACGGGGAAGCTGCTGTCCTGGGCGCCTCCCACGAACCCGGGCAGCTCCGCCGCGTATGACCATGTGCTGGAGTTGAACCAGAACTACCTGCTCGCGCTCCCCAGCCTGTCCAACCTCACGAACCCTTCGGTGGCCAAGCCGGCCTACTACGCACACTCGTACCTGTGCAGCGGCACGGCGCCCGGGTGTTCTCCCGCGGGTCAGCCGGTGGGCTGGCCGCACAACCCCGCCGGCCTGAACGCGATGCTCATCGAGTCCGGCCTCGCGTACTCGCCCTACAAGAACGACCCGCGCCTGCGCGACGTCGCACTGGCGCTGCTGGACTGGCACCTGGCGCACGGCATGACGGCCGTGGGGGGCCACTGGTCGCGGGTGCCCTACGCGAGCGGCGCCAGCGGCACGCTGACGTACGCCGGCGCGCAGGCGGGCAGCTCGGTGGGCGTGGGTGACGGCGTGGGCTACCTCCAGCCGGAGAAGGTGGGCGCGCTCGCGTGGGCCGCCGTCCAGGCCTTCAAGTTCAATGGCAACACGGCCTACCGCGACATGGCCATCAACGCGGCCAACCAGCTCACCAGCCACCTGCGCACTCCGAGCGCCACCGTGTCACCGTGGCCGTACCGCGTGCGGGCCTCCGACAACGCCGTGCGCACCGGCGCGAACATCGTCGACAACTACGCGTCCAACGTCGTGGAGCCCCTCAAGCTGTTCCAGGAACTCATCCGGCTGGGACAGGCCGGCGCGCTGAACGGCGCGCCCGGCTACAGCGGCACGCAGCTGGCCCAATGGCAGAGCACCCAGGCCACCGTCCTCGCGTGGCTGCTGGGCGGCAGCGGCCCCATCGCGACGCAGAACTGGACCCAGTACTTCGAGGACGTGGGCTCGGACGCCACCAACAACCTGAACCAGCTCGTCCCCGGGGAGACGGCCAAGTTCCTGATGGACAACCCTGGCCTGGATCCGAACTGGCAGGCGCACGTGCAGAACATCATCGCCTTCATCGAGACGAACTTCGGAGACACGCTGGAGTTCGGCGCGCGTCCCATCAAGGAGCAGTACGCGTTCCACTACAAGATGGGCAGCCACACCGCGCGCTACGCCGCCGTGAACGCGCGCTACGCGGAGCTCACCGGGGACGCGACGGCGAAGGACAAGGCCTTCCGCGCGTTCAACTGGGCCACGTACATGGTGCGCGACAGCGGGCTCACCATTGACGGGCCGTATCCCAACAACGTCTGGTTCACGGACGGGTGGGGTGACTTCATCCGGCACTTCGTCATCGGCATGGGCGCGCAGCCGGACTGGGCGCCCGCCGGACAGAACCACCTGCTGCGCTCCACCTCCGTCGTGAAGAGCATCACCTACGGGCCCGGCAATGAGGTCCGCTACACCACCTACGACGCCAGCGCGGCGGAGGTGCTGCGCCTCGCCTTCGTCCCCTCGGCGGTGACCGCGGGCGGCACCGCCCTGTCGCAGCGCACGGACCTGGCCGCGGACGGGTGGACCTTCGACACCGGCAACAAAGCGCTCCGCATCCGCCACTCGACCAGCGGGGTCATCGTCATCTCCGGGGCGCCACCCACCGCCCCCACCGTTGCCCTCACCGCGCCCTCGGCCGGGCAGAACTTCACCGCGCCCGCGACGCTCAGCCCGGGCGCCACGGCCACACCCACCTCAGGCCGCACGCTGGCCAGCGTCACGTTCCGCGCGGGCGCAACCGTGCTCTGCACCGTGAACGCCCCCGTCTCCAACCCGGTCACCTGCACGGCCACGAGCAGCCTGGGCAATGGCAGCCACACCGTGAGCGCGGAGGCGGTGGACAGCCTGGGTGAGAGCAGCTCCGCGTCGGTGGCCATCACGGTCGCCGGTCCGCCCACGGTCAGCATCCTGAGTCCTGTCTCCGGTGCCACGCTGCCCACGGGGAGCACGACGCTCAGCGCTTCGGCCAGCGCGGGCGCGGGGCGGACCCTCACGCGCGTGGAGTTCTTCCAGGGCACCACGTCGCTCTGCTTCACGACGACCGGCACGGCCTGCACGTGGAACGCGACGGCCGGCACGTACGCCAATGTCTTTGCCCGCGCGACGGACAATGGCAGTCCGGCGCTCGTCACCGACTCCGCGCCGGTGGGCTTCACGGTGAGCCCCTCCGTGGGCGGCGTGCGGCTGGTGGGCGTGGACACCATTGGGACGCAGAACGACTTCGACAACGGCGGCTCGGTGAATGCCTTCCCATACACCGCCGTCGCCACAGGGACGCTGGGGACGCTCAAGGTCTTCGCGGCGCCGGGCAATGCCAATGCGTCGCTGTCCATTGGCGTCTACAGCGATGCCTCGGGCGCTCCGGGCACGCTGCTCTCCTCCTGCACCACCCCGGTGGTGGATCCGCTGCCGCTGGCGGTGGGGCAGTGGTACGGCTGCGCCGCCGCGCCGCAGGTGACGTTGACGTCGGGCACCGTCTACTGGCTGGCGCTGCTGGGCGCGAACGGAGGCGGCGTGTTCCGCTACATGGACCTGCCCACCGGCTCCATGCGCTACTCGCCGACGGGCCTCTCCGCACTGCCGGGCCCCACGTTCGGCACCTCCACGGTGTACGCGGGCGCGTCCAACGCTTCGATGTATGGCCTCTCCGCGGGCAGTTCCACCTTGCCGACGGTGTCCATTACCCAGCCGGCCGCCAACGCCAACTTCACCGCGCCCGCCAACCTGAACCTCCAGGCCAGCGCCACGGCGGGTCCGGGCCGCGCGCTCACGAAGGTGGAGTTCTTCGACAACGGCACCACGCTGCTCTGCACGGTGAACGCGCCCACCTCTGCGTCCGTGAGCTGCGGCGTCAGCTCGCTCCAGGACGGCGCGCACAGCGTGACGGCCAGGGCCACCGACGACACGCTCCAGGCCACCACCTCCGCGGCGGTGCCCCTCACGCTGTCCAACCCGCCCACGGTGAGCCTCACCTCTCCCAGCGCCAACGCGGTGTACACGACGCCTGCCTCCGTGCCGCTGGCCGCGACCGCCAGCGCGGGCTTCGGCCGGAGCCTCGCGCGGGTGGACTTCTACGCGGACGGCACGTCGCTCATCTGCTCCAGCACCACCAGCCCCTACGGCTGCGCCTGGAGCAATCCCTCCCAGGGAAGCCACACGGTGCACGCCGTGGCCGTGGACAACGGCAATCCCGCCTCCAGCACCCGCTCCGCCACGGTCTCCATGACCGTGAACAGCGCCACCACCGTGCCCGCGGCTCCCACGGGCTTGACGGCGACAGCGGTGTCGGTGGGGCAGATCAACCTGGCATGGACGGATGCCTCGGCCAACGAGAACGGCTTCCTGGTGGAGCGGGCGCCGGACGTCTCCGGGGCTCCGGGCACCTTCGCCCAGGTCGGGACGCCGGGCGCCAACGTGACGACGTTCAGTGACACGGGCCGGGCCGCGAGCACCCGCTATTGGTACCGGGTCCGCGCGACCAACGCCGCGGGAAGCTCGGCCTACACGGCCACCGCCAGCGCGACGACCCCCGCCGCGCCCACCGCTCTCGTCGGCAACAGCACCGTGCTGACGACGTCCGACTTCGAGAACGCCGGCGTCGCGGCGGCGTTCAGCTACGCGGCGAATGCCACCGGCAACGTCACGCGGCTGAATCTCTACGTGGATGCGCAGACGACGGCCACCACGCTCCGGCTCGGCCTGTATGCGAATGGGAGCGGGACGCCCGGCACGCAGCTGAGCACCTGCACTGTCACGCCCGTCACCCCCGGGGCATGGAACGTCTGCACCATCACGTCACAGGCGGTGACGTCGGGCACGACGTACTGGCTGGCGGTCCTCGCGCCCACCGGCGACATCTACTGGCGTCACACCGGCGGCACTGGCTCCTACAAGGTCCAGCCAGGGCTGACGGCGCTGCCCGCCACCTGGTCCGGCACCGGCGGCTACCCGGGTAGCAACATGTCCGCCTACGCCGGCAACTGAGCCAGCCCCCGCCACCCGACGGCCCTTCGCTCGGAACAGGGTGGAGGGCTCCGCCTCCACCCACGCGGACAGCGCGGCGCCTTGGAGCTCGGGCGCCGCCGGCCTGGCGGGGACATCCTCTGGCACCGGTCCTGGGCAGCCTATGGCCCACAGCCCAGCCTTCGTCCGCGGGCCCAGGAGCACTTCGAGCGGCTTCACCTTCAGCGTGATTCGGGCCCCGGTGGGGCCGACGGACTCCCCGTCCCGCAGGCGCATGGGGTTCATGCCTCTCGCGTACGCGCAGAAGGCAAACCTCGGCTCCACGAGGGCTCATGCGTTCTCCCTGGGAGGATGAGGGCACCGGGGCGCCCTCGTGCGTTGCCAGCGTACCTCGGGACGCCGGCCGGGCACGGGGTGCGGGGGACCCCGTTTGGGGACCCGTGGCTGACTGGCTATTGTCCGCAGCCCTTCAACCCCCAACACCGGAGCCTCCCATGCAGACGTCTTCCTCCCAGCGCCGTTCCTCGAAGGTCGTCACCTACCTGCGACTCCCCGTCCTCCTGGCCACGGCGATGATGACGATGGGCAGCGGCATGGGCGCCGGCGGCTGTGGTAGCGGCGGGCCATCAAAGCCGGACTGTACGAGCGGCTGTGAGATCTCCGGCACGTACACACTGACCTTCGAGGACACTTCGGAGTTGCCGGAAGGCTGCCGGCGCCTGGAAGCCACCCTGCCCACGGAACCCATGGTCATCAGGCACCAGTACGACTCCTCCAACGACTGGTTCAACATCGACATTGGCCAGCGGTGGCTGACGGGCTTCTTCAAAGGCAATGGTGGCCGGAAGGTGGAGGCCAGTGGCAATCACCACACGAACACGTTCGGCGTCATCCACGAGTTCGAGCTGGAGGGCACCCTCGACGCCGTTCCGGAGACCACCACCATGCCCCTGACCCTGACGGGCACGTACAGGGTGAAGGACAGCGGGAACTCGTTTTCGGAGTACGAGGACTACGACTGCGATGTCCGCCGCGCGTTCACCGCCGTCCGCGTCGTCAAGGAGTAGGGGGAACCCCCATGTTTCCTGAAGCCAGGCTCGGCACTCTCACTGCCGTTGCGCTGGCGACCGTCGCGACCCTGCCTCCGCGGCCGGGGCGCCCCTCCCATCGCAGTCCGCCTTCTTCCTGTCCCGTAGCGAGAACCGGAACCAGGTCCACTACGCCCTGAGCCTGGACGAGGCTTGCCGCCCCGTGGGGACGCGCCCCGTGCACGTGTACTGGCGGATGCTGGAGCGCGGGCCCTCGGAGGTGGAGGAGCTGCTGGGGGTCGAGCAACCCGTGTATGGGCTGGAGGACTCGCAGCCGGTCGAAGCCACCGCGGAGGGCTGGCGCGTCCGGGTGAGCCTGAAGGCCTTTCCCTCGCGCCCCATCGACATCACCACCGCGCGGGTCGATGGCAAATGCCAGGTCCAGGCGTGGACGAAGCTGGGCAACAGCGTCTCCCGACTGGAGCACGTCTTCGTGAAGACGTCCTGGCCCTTCAGGGTCGACTTCGTCCGGTTGGATGGCGTGGGCCCGGATGGGAAGCCCGTCCATGAGCTGATCCGCCAGTGAGACGGCTGACAGCTGTTCGACGTGTCATGGACACAGGCGAGCAGCGGACAAGGGACTGCAAGACCCGGATGAGCGCGGGGTGAGGCTAGGATGATGTGCCTGCCGCCGTGGGGAGGAATTTGGAAATGTCCGGATCAGTCGTCGTGCCGCCGCGCATCCTCCTCATTGGGCTCTCTGGAGTGGGGAAGTCCACGCTTGCGCAGGCCCTGTGCTCCCGCTGGGAGTTGCCCCACGTCCACATCGACGGCTTCCGCCGCGAGCACGGTGACGGCACTGTCGCAGGGGAATACTTCGCCAGGGCCTGGTTTCTCCGCGCCTGCTCGCGCACGCCCCGGGGCATCTTCGAGTTCTCCGGCTCCGGCATCCACCGGGCCGCCGTCCGGCAGGCGTTTCAGGAGCGCGCCATCCCGCTGCTCACCGTCTGGCTGGCCATGCCGCATGCGCGCAGGCTCGAGCGGCTTGCCGCACGCCAGAAGCCGGACACTCCGTGGCCGGACTGGAATCCGCCGGTTTCCTCCAATGTCATCGACGAGGACGGCAGGAGGATGCTTGAGCAGGACCAGGCGCAGGGCTTCTGGGAGGGCCCGCCGGGCTGGCGTGCCGAGCGGCTGGAGGCAGTGGCCTCATTTGAAATCCTGCACCAGCGCTTCATGGAGTTGGTGCAGGAGCCCGCCTCCCGAGGCTGCCCATGACGGAGCTTCGCAAACTGCCGCCGGAGAGCGTGCTGCTCGTGACGCTGGACTCACTTCGCTATGACACGGCCGTGCGGGCCACCTGCTCCTCGCTGTCCCGGCTGGGCCTGCCCATCCGGGCCATGGCACCGGCCCACTTCACGTTCGCCTCGCACGCGGCCATGTGGGTGGGCACCACGCCGGGCGTTCCGGGCCTGAAGCAGCCCTTCCTCGACCCGAAGTGGGGACGCCTCTTCCGGCTGGTGAATGGAAAGGTCCGCGCCACGCCCCGGGACGGCTTCCTGTTGCCGGGGCGCAGCATCATCGACGGGTTCGGCCAGCTCGGTTACCGCACGGTGGGCACGGGCGCTGTCGATTGGTTCGACCCCGGCACACCCACCGGGGCTTGGCTCTGCCAGGACTTCCAGCGCTTCTTCTACCCGCGAGAACCCTCCGCGCTGGGCAGCCAGTTGGCGTGGCTGTCCACGGAACTTGCCACCGGCGACGCTCCCGCCTTCTGCTTCCTCAATGCCGGCGAGACGCATGTGCCCTACTGGCATGAAGGGGCCTCCTGGAGCCCTGGGGAGAACCCCTGCGTTCCCTATGGCCAGACCAACAGCCGTGCGCTCTGCGAGTCGCGACAGCGCTCCTGCCTGGAGTTCATCGACGCCCGGCTCGCGCCGCTGCTCGATGCCTTCAGCGAGGCGACCATCCTCGTCACGGCGGACCATGGGGATTGCTGGGGCGAGGACGGGCTGTGGGAGCACGGGACGTGGCACGCGAAGACGATGGAGGTGCCACTCTGGCTCCAGGTGCGCGGCCAGCGAGTCGCGGCATACGGCCGTGGCTTGCACGCTGGATCCGGCTCCGAGGAAGCTCCCGTTCCATGAAATTCAATCCAGCCGTGCTCATCATCACCGGGGGCTTCAGCCTGTTCTTCCTCGTGTCCGGTGTGCGGGCCCTGGTGCGCAAGCGGATGACGGTCGTGAACCCCGCCCATTCCGGGGCTTGGCCGGGCCTGCTCGGCAAGGCCATGCATTCGCAGCTGCCGAAGAACCCGTTGGATCCCTACCCTTCGCCCCACATGGAGGCGACGGGGGGCCGGGCCCTCGGGATGGCAGTGCTCTACATCGTGCTGGGCGTGGCCTTCCTGGGCCTGGGCATCTTCGCCACGCTGGTGGAGAACGACGTGCTCTGAGGCAGCGGGCCCGCTTGGGATGTTTCCGAATGAGGGCACCGCGGTGTTTTTTCGCGTGCTAGAGGTCCGGGATACCGGGCTGCCGGGCGGCGAGCCTCCGCGCGGAGAGCCCAGGTGCAAGTCATTGCATCAGGAGCCCTCGCTTGACCTCCACGCCCCCTTCCTCCCGGGTCACCGGAACCGAATACGAACGCCTGCTGGCCAGCCTGCGGCGCAAGAGCCCCTGGGCGCTGGAAGGCCGGAACACTGCGGTGGCGCGGGAGGGTGGGGACGTGGCCGCGCGCGTGCCGGACTCCCGGGTCGACCACGGTCCATGGCGCTCGGTGGTGGACGTCATCGCGGAGCAATGCCGGCTGCACGCGGACCGCGTGGCGCTCTCGGACGGGACCACTGAAACAACCTATGCGCGGCTGGACGCGCGCACCCGCGCCCTGGCCTCGCACCTGCGAGCCCGCGGTATCGGACGGGGTGATGTGGTCACGCTCGTGCTGGATCGGGGCCCCGCCTTCGTTGAACTCGCGCTCGCGGTCTGGAGGGTGGGCGCGGCCTACCTTCCGCTGTCGCCATCGCATCCGCGGGCCTGGCGGGAGGACATCGTTCGCAGGGTCGGTGCGGCGCTCGTGGTGGGCTTCTCGCCGGACAGCGCGGTGCCAGGGGTCGCCTTCCTGGATGCAGGGGCCGAAGCGGGCTCCATCGCGTCGCGGGAGGACGACGCGGTGCTCGTTCCGGAGGACCTCGCGTACATCATCTGCACGTCCGGTTCGACGGGTGAGCCCAAGCTGGTGATGAGCGAGCATCGCGGGGTCGCCAACCTCCTGCACGCCCAGCGGGACTTCCTGGGCGCGTTGGGGCCGGACACGCGCGCGCTCCAGTACTTCCACCCGTCGTTCGACGCGTCCCTGTTCGACGTCCTCCTGGCGCTGCCCAACGGCGGGCGGCTGGAGACCCTGGATGCGGCACAGCTCTCCGGCGAGCCGCTGGCCCAGGTGCTGGTGCGCCGGCGCATCACCCACGCGGTGCTGCCCGCGACGGTCCTGCGCACGCTGCGACCGGGGGGCTTCCCCGACCTCCAGATGCTGATGAGCGTGGGTGACGTGTGCTTGCCGGAGACCGTCCGGCAGTGGGGCTCGCAGCACCGCTTCATCAACGGCTATGGCCCCACGGAGGTGACGGTGGCCAGCACGCTCCAGGCCGTGCGCTCCGTGGACGGCGAGCGCGTGCCCATTGGCCGTCCCATCTCGAACTACCACGTGGTCCTGCTCGATGAGCACCTGCACCCCGTCCCGGACGGAGTCCCGGGTGAGCTGTGCTTCGGAGGCGACGGGGTCGGACGCGGTTACCTGGGCCTGCCGGGCCTCACCGCCGAGCGGTTCATTCCGGATGCGTTCGGCCCGCTGCCGGGAGGACGGCTGTACCGCAGTGGCGACCTGGGCCGGTGGCTGCCGGACGGCACGCTGGAGTTCCTGGGCCGCCGCGATGACCAGGTGAAGATCCGCGGCGCGCGAATCGAACTGGGTCAGGTGGAGGCAGCCCTGGCCGCGCTGCCGGACGTGCGGGACGCGGTGGCGCTCGTCGATGGCACGGGGGAGCGGCTGCTGGGCTACGTGATGCCGGTCGCCGGTGCGGTGCTGTCGGGCGACGCGGTGCGCGCGGAGCTGCGCCGCCGGCTGCCCGGCTATCTGGTGCCGGACGTGATGGTGGTGGTGGACGCGTGGCCGCTGAACACGAGCGGCAAGGTGGACCGGGCCCGGCTGCCCCGTCCCCAGCGGATGGAGCGGACCGGCTACCAGCCGCCGGAATCCCCCGCCGAAGAGGCCCTGGCGGCCATCGCGGCGGCGCTGCTCGGGATGGAGCGGGTGGGGCGGCATGACGACCTGTTCGAACTGGGCGGGCACTCGCTGTTCGCGACCCAGCTCGTCGCCCGGGTGCGCCGCGTCCTGGGCGCGCAGCTGGAGTTGAGCGCGGTGCTCCAGTCGCCCACGGTCGCCCAGCTCGCGACCGGCTTGAAGCAGGGGCAGGGTGGGGTGGACCTGGGCCCTCGCGGAGGCGAGGCGGGGGCCGCCATCGCTCCGTCGTTTGGCCAGGAGCGCGTGTGGTTGATGCACAAGCTCAACCCGGACGCGCGGGCCTACCACACGCAAGCCGTCTTCCGGCTGGCGGGGGCCCTGGACATCGCCGCGCTGCACGCGAGCCTCACGGACATCGTCCGCCGCCACGACGTGATGCGCACCCGCTTCCCGGAGGTGGATGGGGAGCTGCGCTGCGAACTGGAGCCGCCCTGGGCGGTGGAGGTGCCCCTCCAGGACTTCAGTGGCGTGGGCGAGGACGTGCTGGAAGCGCGGGTGGGCGAGGCGGTTCGCGAGGCGGTCCAGACGCACTTCGTGTTGGCGGAGGGCCGGCCGTTCCGCTGGCGGCTCCTGAAGGTGGGCGAAGAGGAGCACCTCTTCGTGCACGTCGAGCACCACGTCGTGCATGACGGCTGGTCGTTCAACGTCTTCGTCCGCGAGCTGCTCAACGGCTACGCCGACCACGTGCGCCACGGACAGGTGCGCCGCCCTCCGCTGTCCGTGCAGTACTACGACTACGCTCGCTGGCAGCGGGAGTGGGTGGGCACGGAGGCCGCGAATGTGCAGCGCCGCTTCTGGCGCAAGTCCCTGGAGGGCGCGCAGACGCAGCTCCAGCTCCCGCGCCGCGCGTTGTCCGGGACCCGGCGCTTCCGTGGGGTGGCGCCTCGGATGGAGCTGGACGCGGAGCTCGCGCGCCGGCTGCAGGACCTGGCGGACCGCAACCACACGTCCCTCTTCACCACGCTCCTCGCGGCGTTCTTCGTCCTGTTGCACCGCTACACCGGTTCGCGGGACCTCCTCGTCGGAACCGCGGTCGCGAACCGGCGCTGGCAGGACACGGAGAGCCTGCTGGGCATGCTCGTCAACACGGTGGTGCTGCGCGGACAGCTGCACGAGGACCCCTCCTTCACGGAGTTCCTGGCGCGGGTGCGGCGCAACGCGCTGGAGGTCTTCGACCACCAGGAGCTGCCGTACGAGCACATCTTCGCGGAGTCACCCGCGCGGCTTCAGGGCGGGCTCAATCCGTTGATCCAGACGATGTTCAACTTCCATGACTCGTCAGTGGGCTCGCTCGAAGCGTCCCCGCTCGACGTCACCATCGTCGAGGGACTGAGCAATGGTTCCGCCAAGTTCGAGCTGTCCGTCGTCGCGGTGCCCCTCTACGCCGAACCGGGACACATCAGCCGGTTCGCCGGGGACCTGGTAACCATTCCCCGCTCCGACAGCACCGTGCGCTCCAGTCCCCGGTCCTCCCTGAGCGGCATCCTGCTCTCGTGGGAGTTCGACTCCGACCTCTTCGAGGACTTCTTCATCACCGGGATGCTGTCCGCGTACCAGCAGCTGCTGCGCTCCATCACCGCCGCGCCGGACACCCGCGTGTCCCGGCTGGCCTTGATGAACGAAGCGCAACAGCGCGCGCTCGTCAGCGTGGGCGCCAGGACGGAGGCTCCCTCGTATCGGGTGCATGAGCTGCTGGCGCACTGGACCCGGCTCTCGCCCGACGCTCCGGCGGTGAAGGCGGGTGCTTCCGTGCTGACGTACGAAGCCCTGACGCGCCGGGCGGAAACCCTGGCGCACCACCTGCGAGGCCAGGGCGTCCGCCAAGGGTCGCTGGTGGCGGTGTGCATCCACCGCTCGGCGGAGCTGGTCGTGGCCCAGCTGGGAAGCCTCATGGCGGGGGCGGCCTTCCTCTCGTTGGATCCGAAGGCGCCACCGGCCTACCTGGAGTCGCTCGTCCAGGATGCCGGGGCCCACGCCCTGGTCACCACGGCGGCGCTGTCGGACCGGCTCACCTGCCTCCCCACCATCGTGCTGGACGACCTTCCCTCGAAGTCCGGTCCGCCGTTGCCCTCTGGAAGTCCGTCGGACCTGGCCTACGTCCTCTACACCTCCGGTTCGACGGGCAAGCCCAAGGGCGTTCAAATCGAACACCGCTCGGTCGTGTCGCTCCTGCACCGGACGGCCCTGGCCGAGGACCTGGGACCGGGCAAGACGATGCTGGCGATGGCGTCGGTCTCCTTCGATGTCTCGGTGCTGGAGGTCTGGGGGGCGCTGTTGAACGGCGCCGCGGTCCACTTCCTGCCGCCGGTCTGGGACGTGCCCACGCTGGCCCGGTGCCTCATCGAGGAGCGCATCACGCATGCGGTGATTCCCCCCGTGGTGTTGCCCCGGTTGGCGGCGGAGTCCCCGGAGTCCTTCGCCGCGCTGGATCGGGTGATGGTGGGCGGGGAGGCCTTTCCCCCGGAGGCGTTCCGCACGCTTCAGCGAGCGGGCTTCACGAAGCTGACGAACGCCTATGGCCCCACGGAGGCCACCGTCATGGCCAGCGCCTACAAGCTCGACGAAGGGCATGATCCGGAGGCCACGAACGTGCCCATCGGCCGGGCGCTGTTCAATGCCCACGTCGTCGTGCTCGATGCGGCCGGGCAGGTGGCGCCGCCGGGCGCAGTGGGGGAGATCTGCATCGGAGGGGATGGTCTCGCGCGGGGGTACCGGGGCAGGCCGGAGCTCACCGCGGAGCGGTTCGTGCCGGATCCGCTCGCGACGCATCCTGGCGGGCGGCTCTACCGCAGCGGAGACCTGGGCCGGTGGCTTCCGGGAGGCATCATCGAGTTCCTGGGCCGCCGCGATGAGCAGGTGAAGGTCCGGGGCTTCCGGGTGGAGCTGGCGGAGGTGCGCGCCGCCCTGGCCGAACATCCCGGCGTGGCGGACACCCTCGCGGTCATCGGCTCGCGCGCGGAGGAGCCCCGCCTCGTGGGCTACGTGGTGGCCGAGCCGGGAGTCGCGGTGGCCGCGCAGGCCGTGCGCGAGGACCTGGCGCGCAGGCTGCCGGGACACCTCGTGCCCTCGGAGGTCGTGGTCCTGGAGGCGTGGCCGTTGACCCCGCACGGAAAGGTGGACCGCTCCCGGCTGCCCACCTCGACCCCACGGAATTTTGAAGCGCCCTTCACGGCGCCCAGGACCGAAACCGAGGTCCGCATCGCGGCGGTGGTCGCGGAGTTGCTGGGTGTGATCCGGGTGGATGTCCACGAGAGCCTGCTCGCGTTGGGCATGCATTCCTTGCAGGCGATGCGGCTGGCCTCGCGGTTGAGTCGGATGATGGGGCGCGAGGTCGGGCTCGCGACCATCCTCATGGGACCCACCGTCGCGCAACTGGCCGACGCACTCACCGTGGCGCCGGTCGCCTCCACCACCATCAAGCGATTGCCGCGCGCATGACGACCGCGTTCCCGATGTCCTTCGCCCAGCAGCGGTTGTGCTTCCTGCACCGGATGGATCCCACCGGCGCGGCCCACGCCACGGTCCGCTGCCATCATGTGGTGGGGCCGCTGGACCTGCGAGCCCTGCGGGAGGCCCTGGACGTGCTGGTGGCCCGGCACGAACCACTGCGGACCGTCTTCCCCCTGGGAACGCGGCAGCACCTCTCTCCGGCTGGGCAGGCACCTCTCCACGTCGTGGACGTGGCGACCGAAGCCGAGGCCCTGAGCCACGCGCAAGCAGAGGCGGCCCGTCCGTTCGACGTGGAGCACGGACCGCTGCTGCGGCTCACCGTGCTCCGGCTGGAGCCTCGGACGCACTTCCTGGTCTTCGCGCTGCACCTGCTCGTGGCGGACGGCGGGTCGCTTCAGGTCTTCTCCGAGGAACTGGCCCTCGCCTACCGCGCGGCGGTCCTGGGCGAACCCACGGGCCTGTCCGAGCTGCCCGTGCAGTACGTGGACTGGTCCGCGTGGCAGCGCGAGCAGCTCACCGCTTCACGGCGCGAGTCCCTGTCTCGCTGGTGGCGTGAGCGGCTGTCCGGCGTCCCCCTCTTCCTGGACCTCGTCGCCCCGCGTCCCGCGCTGGGCCAGGGACGCCGTGCGCATCGCGTGCTGCCCGCCGCCATTGCCCGGTCCGTGCACGCCCTTGCGAGCGCTGAACGTCAGACGGTGTTCACGGTGCTGGCCGCCGCGTGTGGCCTCGTGCTCGGTCAGCGTGCGGGACGTGAGCGGGTGTTGCTGGGGCTGGCCGTGGCCAACCGGGACCTGCCCGAGGTCGAGCGCGTGCTCGGGTTCTTCGTCAACACCGTCGTGCTGGAAGTGGACCTGCGCGGCGACCCCGATTTCCGCCAACTGCTCACGAGGGTGGCCGCTTCCAGCGCGGACGCATACGCCCACAAGGACCTGCCCTTCGAGCAGCTCGTGGAGGACCTGTCGCCTCCCAGGGACCCCACGCGGTCTCCGGTGGTCCAGGTGAACTTCGCCTACCATCCGCCCCACACGGCGGGAGCGCTGGCCCTGCACGGCTGCGAGGTGACGGAGCTGCTGTTGGACCTCCCCTCCGCGAAGTTCGAGCTCACCCTGCGGGTCGAGGAGCGCTCCGATGGCCTGTGCACGGTGTGGGCCGAATTCGATGAGAGTCTTTTCGACCTCGCGTTCATCGAAGGTCTGCTGGAGGCCTACGAAGAGGTCCTGCGGACCTTGAGCCCCGACGCACGCGTGACGAGCCTGCGTCCGCCCCGGAGCGCGACGGAGGCACACCTGGCCCGCATTTTCGCCGACGTGCTGAAGGTCGCTTCGGTCGACGTGTACGACGACTTCTTCCGGCTCGGCGGCCATTCCCTTCAGCTGATTGAAATCGCGGCCCGGGTCCGGACCGAGCTGGACCGGGACCTGGGATTGCGTGAGCTGTATCAGCATCCCACCGTGGCGGGCGCCGCAGCCCTGCTGACACGAACAGGAGCTTCCCGATGAGCAATTCCTATCCGTTTCCCAAGGACTGGCAGCATCCGCTGGAGCCTCCCGCCGACTACAAGCGGTTGAGGCAGGAGGCCCCGGTGTGTCCGGTCCGGCTGTTCAACGGCAACACGGCATGGTTGGTCAGTCGCTATCAGGACGTGCTCGCGGTCCTGAGCGATACCCGGATGGTCCTGGACTCCTCGCTGCCAGGGTTCCCGCACATCTCCGCCTCCTCGGCGGCCCGGCAGGAGCGGACCCTGCCTTTCTTCTTTCGCCCGGACGCGGAGTACCGCGTGCAGCGGGCCATGCTCGTGCAGGAGTTCCTGCCCCGGCGGATGGAGGCCCTGCGGCCGCGAATCCAGCGCACCGTGGATGAGGCGCTCGACGCGATGCTGGCGGGCCCGCATCCGGTGGACCTGATGGCCGCGTTCGCGCTGCCCGTCGCCATCCGCGTCATCTGCGACCTGCTCGGGGTGCCCCATGACGGCGCGGAGCGCCTGCACGTCCTCAGTCGGACCATCGGCTCCCGGGCCTCGTCACGCGAGGAGGCGACGGCGGCGCTGGCCGGACTGGATGAGGTCTTCCTGGCGCTGGTGGAGGCGAACCTGCGTGAGCCCACGGACACGCTCATCGGTCGCGTCGTGTCCGAGCAGGTGGCGACGGGCAAGCTGAGCGCCCCGGATGCCGCCGCCATGTTCCATGCGCTGTTCTACGCGGGCCACGGGCCGCCCGCGTACATGTTCGGCCTGGGCACGCTGGCGCTGCTGCTCGACCCGGAGCAGCTGGCCAGGTTCCGCGCGATGGATGACCCGGCGGCCATCACCGCGGCCGTCCAGGAGCTCCTGCGCTTCGTCAACGTCTCGCACCTGGGCCGGCAACGCGTGGCCACGGTGGACGTCACCATTGGAGGCCAGCTCATCCGCGCCGGTGAAGGCATCCTCGCCCAGCCGGATTCAGCCAACCGCGACGAGACGGTCTTCGAGGATCCGGACCGGCTGGACCTCCAACGCGAGGTGCACCGTCACTTCGCCTTCGGCCATGGCATCCACCTGTGCACGGGGCGGGCGCTGTCGCTCATCGAGTTCGAGGTGGTCTTCAAGACGCTCTTCCATCGCATCCCCACGCTGCGGCTGGCCGTGCCGCAGGAGGAGATCCGCTTCAAGAAGGATGAGAACCTGCTCGGCGTGCACGAGCTGCCCGTCACCTGGTAGGCGCATCAGGGGGCCAGGGCCTCGAAGCGACAGTCCATGTCGCCCAGCACCGTCCCCGGCGACGCGATGAAGTCCGACCAGAACTCGAGCGCGTAGGTGGCGCTTTGGGGCGCGGTGAAGACAGCCCGCCAGCGCACGTCCTCCCGATCCTCCAGGGTGAACGCCTGGACCGCCCCCTTCGCGTCGCGGAAGCCCACAGCCGGCCGGTGCTTCGCGCCCGACACCTTCCACGGGCAGTCGAGCTGGTAGCGACGTCCGGCGATGGCTTGGAACGTGTAGACGTCGTGGTCGATGACGTTGGCGATCCGGAAGGACAGCGTCTGGGGACCGTCCGGGATGGGCGTCGCCGTGTCCAGGGTATCCCCGTGGTCGTCCAGGCCCTGGTCTTCCACTTGGAGCGTGTAGTTCCCCGTCACGTACTTCGCTTCAAGCGCGGGCGTGCCCGTCATCTCCACGTAGTGCATCTCCTGGGACGCCTTGAAGGACGTCGAGGCGGGGATGCCCGCGGAAGCGGGATGGGTGCCGAAAGGGCCCCCCGGCGCCGCGTCCTGGATCCTGCCCTGGCTCTGTCCCCTGAGGGCGGAGGACACCCGGTAGTGGTGCCCGGGCTGGACGGAGAGGGCGAAGACGTCCCGGTCTCCGAGCACCTCGATCTTCCCCTGCACGGACGCGGTGCCCGCCGGGACCGGGGTGGCCGCTTCCGGAGTGTCCCCGTGGTCCTCCCGTCCCAGGTCGTTCAGCACGCAGGTGTAGGAGCGGGACGGCTCGAAGACGGAGTTGGCCTGGATGGAGGCATAGTAGGTGCCCCCCAGGGATTTGATGCGGGCTTCGCCTTCGGTCTCCCGGTCGTTGACGTCATACGCGACGCCTTGGGACTTCTCCTGGCCGTTGAGGAACCGCAGCTCCCAGGAGGTGTTCGGGAAGGCGCAGCCGAGCGCGTAGACGTGGTCCACGGTGGTCTCGAACGACAGCAGATCCCTCTCGCGCCAGTGCTCGCCGTAGCCCGTGAAGGGCTTCTCCGACGGCGTCCAAGGCGTCGCCCGGAGGAGCAGGTCCCCGTGGTCGTCCGCCCCGCGGTCCACCAGGCGGAACTGGAACGGCACGCGGGGGTGGCTGTTGAGCGGGAGCAGATAGAACGTGTGCATGGCGCCGCGCTCCAGCCCGGACCAATGCCGCGGGCTGGGGGGATAGCTGGTGCTGTCGCTGTACTGGTCGGCGGAGTCGAGCCGCGTGCCCGCGGCATCCCGCAGGACCACCGAGTAGCCCAGGCTCCCCGGCTCCACCGTGAGGTCGTAGTGCCGACATCCCCGGGCGACGAAGGCGAAGTGCACCGGCACGCCCCCTCCGGGCGGCCAGGTGATGGTGTGCACTTCGTCCGAGGGCGTCAGCAGCGTGGCGCCATCCGGCACGCCCGCGTCCCCCGGGTCCCCGACCGGCCCGTCGTCCGCGCAGGCGACGTTCCCCGCGTCCGGCTCCGGCTCACTCCCCGCGTCCGGACCGGCGTCCACGCCCGCATCCGCCCCCGCGTCCGTGCCGGCGTCGAGCACGAGCGGCGGAGGCTCCGGCGTGGAATTGCATCCCGCACCGAGGATGAGCCCGCCGGACAGGAGGAAGATGGACCGCCACCGCTGCTTCACGTTCATGACAGGGGCTCCTGGAATGGGCATGTCAGGGGTCCAGGACCTCGAAGAGGACCGTGTGGTCGACGAGGTTCTCTCGCAGATAGGCGGTCATCGCGAAGTAGTAGGTCCCCGCCGTGGGCAGGGTGAACTCCTTCACCCAGCGCGAGCCGACGTGCTGCCCGGGTGCCCGGATGGAGCGCCCCTGCGCATCGTAGAGCGTTGAGAACAGCTGCTCCCCGGTCGACGTGTCCCTCCAGTCGCCGCTGAGGCGATAGCGCCCGTTGGCGACGGCCTGGAAGGAGAGGTAGTCCGCGTCGATGAAATCAGAGATGTGCACGGTGACGGTCTGCGACGGTCCGGTCAGCGGCGTCGCGGTCTGCCGCGTGTCGCCGTGGTCGTCCAGGCCCAGGTCCTCGAACCGGAGCGTGTAGGGGGCGGACGTCCACCGCGCCCGCAGGACCCGGTCCCCCTGCACGCCCACGTAGTGGGAGGTCCCGGCCGGCTTGAAGGCCAGGACGATGTCGTCGAACCCGTCGAAATCCTCGCCCGGCGCCGCCGCGAGGACCCGACAGTCGGGCGGCGTGGCGCTGGGTTCGCAGGTCGCGCGGTAGTGGTGTCCGGGCTGGACGCTCAGGGCGAAGACGTCGAAGTCCGTACGGAAGTCGAGCCGCCCCGCGACGGAGGTCGTCCCCTCGGCGAGCGCGGTCGCGGTCTCCATGCGCTCACCGTGGTCCTCCGCTCCTTCGTCCTTCAGCCGGCACTGGTAGGCGGAAGGGGACGGGGCCACCAGGGAGTTGTTGGCCCGGACCATGGCGAGGAACCGCTCCGCTGGGGCCTTGAAGGCCGTGGAGGCCTGCAGCTCCGTGAAGTTCGCGCCGCTCACCTCGCTGACGGCGTAGCTCAGGACCGGATCAAAGAAGGACAGCCACCAGCCCTGGTGCGCGAAGTCGCAGTCCATCGAATAGACGTGGCCCGCCACGGTGGAGAACGAGAACACGTCGCGCTCCCCCGGGTGCTCCCCCTGCCCCATCAGGGGCTGCTCCGAGGGGAGCCAGGGGTATGCCGTGGTGAGCAGGTCACCGTGAGCGTCCGGCCCCTGATCCACGAAGCGGAAGACAAGGTTCCGGGGGAACTCGAACGGCTCCGTCGAGACCTCCAGCGTGTAGAAGCCCTCCTGGGTGAACCCCGACCAGTGCGTGGTCACGGGGAGAGCCCCGGAGAAGCCTTCCCGGCGTTCGAGGACGGCTCCGGACGGGTCCTTCAACGTCATGATGATCCACCGCTGGTACTCCTCGATGAGGAAGTCGTAGTGGCGCCCGACCTGTCCCAGGAAGGCGAAGCGGAGAGTGACCTGGGGGTCCGTCCACGCCACGGTGCGAACGCGCGTCGCGGACGGGCGCAGGAACGTGTGGCCCTCCGGAACGCCCGGCGGCGGGGGCTCCTCGGGCCCGTCGTCCGGGCCCGCATCGGCCCCCGCGTCCACACCGGCATCCAGGCCCGCGTCCGCACCCGACCCCGCGTCCACACCGGCATCCAGACCCGCGTCGCCTCCCGCATCCACGCTCGGGCCCGCGTCCGACAGGGGAGGCTGCTCATCCGGAGTGGACTCGCACCCCGAGCCCATGAGCAGACACCAAGAAACGAAAAAGGCAGACAGCGAACGTGGTTTCAAAGACATCTCTTGGGCTCCCGGGACGGGGAGCACCCTAGCCGAAGAGCGCCTGGGGTTGCCACGGCCACCGTGTCCGAATTCAAGACGGCAGGCCAGCGGCGCGCGAGGGTTGGGTGCGCCGCCGGGCCCTTGCTTCAGTGCCCCCAGGTCTCTGAGTTCCAGCGCGGGGTGACGCCGTCCTTGTCATAGATGACGAGGTTGCCGTCGTTCTGGAGGATCAGATAGGCGCCCGGATGTCCCCAGCTCACGCTGGACCAGACAGACTGGCCGACTGTCGGGGTGCTCGTGCGGTAGACCACGAAGTTGCCATCGTCCTGCATGTGGGCTGACAGCGCGCCCTGGCCTCCGGTGTTCGCCGTCCACAGGGCGCTCGTCCCGAACCAGAGGACCAGGTTCCCGTCGCTCTGCAGGACGAGCGAGAACCGCCGGTCGTTCGACGACATCGACTGTCCCAACGAGAGGCTCTGGCCAGCGACGAGGATGTGCGTCCCCACGCCCACGGCCTGCCAGGCGGCGGTCACGGAGGCGATGTCGGCCGCGCTGTACCCGAGCTGCGCGGCGGCCTGCTCCGTGGCCAGCTTCGCGTCGGCGAACGTGGCCATCGTCTTGCCAAGCAGCAGCACCGTGTTGGCCCGGTGGAAGACCTGGGCCGCCTTGGCGATGCCGATTCCGCGCACGGCGATGGAGGAGCGGCCCCGTGGGTGCTGGCCGCCTTGGGACAGCAGGTAGAACGCCAGGTTGGGGATGCCCGAGCTGTAGTGGACGTCGGTGAACGGGCTGAAGGTCTGGTCGAAGTAGTCCAACGACTGCCCATCCAGCCGCGGGTCGTTCATGTAGCGGAGGGCATCGCCAGACGTGGAGGGGGTATAGATTTCCTCCGCGCACTTCCAGGTGTTGGCATTCACCACCTGACCGTTCCGGTACCACTCGCAGACACTGCCCATGATGTCGGACATCGACTCGTTCAGGGCACCGGGCTCGGCGAAGTACAACAGGTTGGAGGTAGAGATCGTGAGCCCATGGGTCACCTCATGCGCCGTCACGTCCAGCGCGTTGACCATGCTGCCGAACGTCACGCCGTCGCCGTCCCCGTACAGCATCTGATTCTTCGAGCCGCTCCACGCCGCGTTGGCGTAGCTGTAGCCGTAGTGGACCGAGCTGACGAGCCTGGACCCCGCGCCGTCGTAGGAGTCGCGGTTGAAGAGATTCTTGTAACAGTCGTAGGTCGTCCCGAGCAGGTCGTAGTTGGTGTTGACCGTGGGGTCCGAGACCGCCGCGCCGCCCTCCGCCCGGACGAGGGTTCCCGGGAGGTTCGCGGAGCCGCCGTGGTTGACGTCGTACACCGCCCGGTTCTTGAGCGTGTAGATGTTCGGCAGCCGCTGCACGACCGACCCGCTCACGGCGTTGATGATGACGTCATCATCCACCGCCATTCCGTCCTGGCTCCGCCCCATCACGTTCACGCGGTACACGAGGTCCAGCTTTTCACCCGCCGGCCAGTAGGCCATCCGGGGATTCGCCTCGACCTCGACCCGGTCGAGCCGCGCGGAGTCCTGCCTGGCCACCGCGATGGCGTCCTCGGGGCTGAGCCGCGCGTCTCGCGGCGCATCGAGATCCGCGCGAGCGTTGCCGTGGACCGCGTAGACGGCGTCATTCCTCGTGTGGAGGACGAGCGCGGCGCCCAGGACCTCGCGGCCATGCTTGCGCTGCGCATAGACGAAGTGCCGTTCGCCCATGCCATCCGTGACGACTCGCTGGAAGGCGAGCTCCGTGGGGTCCGCGTGGAACACCTTGCTCACCGCCAGGAGGGAAGGGCGCAGCGCACTGACTTCTGCCTCCTCGGTCCGCTCCTTCCCGCCGAGCCGGAGCTGGCCGAAGTTCCCATTCGCGAACGTGGGCACATGGCCCTCGTCAGCGCCCACCACCTGGAGCTCGGAAATGGTGACGCCCAGGGATGCGTCCGGCTCGGCGCCGGTGCGCTTCTCGTGTTCTTCCGTTCCCTGGCAGGCCGAAAGGCCAACCAGGAGTCCAAGGGTCGTGAGACCCCGAAGTCGATGCGCGGTCATCATGGTGAGCTCCATGCTCCAAACCAGCTCACCCGTTAATCAAGGAAAAACATTGAACTCAAAGAGCGCGATGTGCCGCAGCGGGCAGAGCATGACGCACCACAACCTGCTTGTAGGTGGCGCCAACCTGAAGTTCCCGTGACGGACGTTTCGCGGCCCCGGAGGGCAGGAACCACTTTTTCGGGTCAGAAGGCGTTACTTCACTAGCTGGAAGTGCCACCCCCGGGGGGGACCCATGTCGCTGAAGCTCCTGTCGCGGACGGTCGCGTCCGCCTGCGTGCTGTTCCTGCTGTCGGCGTGCCAGAGCACGGGCAATCCCATACCGCCGCCCGGTGACACACCGTGCCGTGGCACCGCGTCCGTGCAGGCACCCGTGCGCGAGAAGTTCCTCCGGGTCGCGAAGCCGGTCCCCGGTGAGTACGTCGTCGTGCTCAAGGAGCCCCGGGAAGGGGACGCCGCGCCCGCGCCGGTGGTGGTCGCGGGGAGCCTTACCGAGCGCTTCGGCGGCAAGGCCTTCCACGTGTACGCGCACGCGCTGCGGGGCTTCGCCGCGCGCATGAACGAGAAGCAGGCCCGTGCCATGTCCGCCGCGCCCGAGGTGGAGTACGTGCAGCAGAATGCCGTGGTGACGCTGGATGAGAGCCAGTCCGGCGCGACGTGGGGGATTGACCGCATCGACCAGCGCGACCTTCCGCTCAATCAGGTCTACCTGTACCAGACGCAGGGCCGGGGCGTGCACGTGTACGTCCTCGACACGGGCCTGCGCCCCACGCACCAGGAGTTCGCCGGGCGGGCGGACATCGCCTTCGATGCCGTCGGCGACGGTCGCGACGGCGTGGACTGCAACGGCCATGGCACCCACGTGTCCGCCACGGTGGGCGGAAATGTGTATGGCATTGCCAAGAGCGCGTCGCTGCACGCCGTGCGCGTGCTGGACTGCGAGGGCTCCGGGACGACAGCGGGCGTGGTGGCGGGCGTGGACTGGGTGACCGAACACCACCAGTCCCCGGCGGTGGCCAACATGAGCCTGGGCGGCGGGGAGGACGCGGTGCTCGACGATGCCGTGCGACGCTCCATCGCGTTGGGCGTGACGTATGTGCTGGCGGCGGGCAACGAGAACCAGGACGCGTGCAAGCGCTCTCCCGCGCGCACCGCCGAGGCCATCACCGTGGGGGCCACCAACAGCGTGGACCGGCGGGCGTCCTTCTCCAACCATGGCGACTGCGTGGACGTCTTCGCGCCCGGCGAGGGCATCCTTTCGGCCTGGACCAGCGATGACACGGCGACCCGAACGCTGAGCGGCACGTCCATGGCCACCCCGCATGTCACCGGCATCGTCGCGCTCTTCCTGGAGGCCCATCCCGGCTCCGCGCCGCAGGAGGTCAGCACCGCCATGACGGGCAACGCCACGCCGGACAAGGTGACCAACCCCGGGCGCTGCTCACCGAACCGGATGGCCTACTCGGGCTTCATCGAACCCCTGCGGGCCCCCACCGTCCAGAACGGCGGGGAGTAGGCGCGGGTCGCTTCATGCCCTCGAACTCCCAATGGAAGTGAACTCGAAGTTTGTCGACACACTCCTCCCAGGTGGCCCCTTCGCAGGAGGATGCCGTCCTTGGGCTCCAGCGTGTCGAGCCCCGCCGGAGTCGCCAGCATCACGCTGAACGTATCCGACTTCTTGACCTGGTCCTGAGCTCCCTTGCCTCGGGGCCTGGCCCGATGGTGCCGCGCTGGCGGTAGCTCGTCGTCGAACATCTCGAAGCCTGTCACGACACCGTTGGCGCTGAACACCTGGAACTTCGAGAATGGAAGACAGGGGTGCGGGAGGGCGTGTTGTGGTTCGATGCCGCTCAATCCCTCAAGGAGAGACACGCCATGAAGAGCTTCCTGGGTGTGCTGACGGTGCTTGTCGTCCCGGTGCTGGCGGCCTGTGGTGGATGGGAACCTGTCGAGGCGCCGGAGCTGGAGCAGCAGTCGAGCGCCCTCGTCACGTGCTCACAAATCTGTCCGAATGGATCGACGGTGTCCTGTGAGGGGAACACCTGTTCGGTGCAGGCGGACTCCGTCGAGTGCGATGGCTTCTACAACATCTGCATCCCTTCCACTCCCATCTGTGGGCTGAACAATCGCTGCAGCAAGCTCGCGGGGACCCCGTGTTCGCCTGTTGGCGGGTCGCGGAGTTGCTGCCTGCCGGGCCACCCCAATCCCAATTGCTTCTGTACGCCCCTGGGCGTCTGGGCCTGCAGCGCGCTGTGACGCGCCAACGCGGACGACCCCTGTCAGCGGCCGTCCGCGTCCCCCTGCTCAGGTCTCGGCGCGCATCGAGTTCGATGCCAACCGCAAGCTCTCCCTGGTCATCAAGGAAGATCTCGTCCAGGACCC
The DNA here is from genome assembly GCF_003612075.1 of Corallococcus sp. CA041A. Taxonomy (NCBI): domain Bacteria; kingdom Pseudomonadati; phylum Myxococcota; class Myxococcia; order Myxococcales; family Myxococcaceae; genus Corallococcus; species Corallococcus sp. CA041A. The sequence goes on along the minus strand of NZ_RAWF01000065.1, from coordinate 7,850 downwards.
CGTGGGGGCGCTGGCGGACGTGGGCAGGCAGCAACTGCGCTCGCTCAAGACCCCCGCCAGCGTGAAGGTGCAGGCGGAAGGGACCGCTGCCGCGGGGAGCGGTCCCTGGTGACACGCGGACGTTCTCCGACGGCTCAGCCCCCGTGCACCCCGCGCGCTGTCGTCCCTCGCGAGGACGCCACTGACGCCAGCAACTCCGGCCCGGGCCAGGCGTTGCTCGGCCGTCCTTCCACCAGGAAGTCCACCGCGGGCGACAGCACCTCCGGCGCATAGAGGATGCGGAAGTGCCCCAGGCCTTCCGTGCGCGTGAGCTTCGCGCCCGGCCACGCGCGCGCCACCGCTTCGCCTGCTTTCAGCGGCACCTCGCGGTCCCCCACGTCGTGGAAGATGCGCAACGGCACGTCCAACCCTGGCGCGAAGGCTGGCAACGCCAGGTCCGCCAGCCGCATGTCGAAACGCTCCTCGATTCGCGCCGCCATCCGCCGCCACATGGACTCCGACAGGCCCACCGTGTCCGCGAAGGCCCGGATGCCCGCCAGCGGATCCGCCGGCGGCGAGATGAAGACCGCGCGCTCCACCTTCATCCCGTCCCGCAGCGCCACCGCCGTGGCCGCCGCGCCGAACGAGTGCGCCACCACCGCGTAGGGCCCGCCCGTCGCCTGCCCCACCGCCGCCACCATTCCCGCCAGCTCCGGCAGCGAGCTGGTGCGCCCGGAGGACGCCCCGTGCCCCGGCGCGTCGTACGTCACCACCGAGAACCCCGCGTCCACCAGGGGCTGCACGAAGGCCGTGAGCTGCCCGCCGTAGCCACTCCAACCGTGCACCAGCAGCACCCGGGGACCCTCGCCCCAGCTCCACACCGCCACCTTCTCGCCCTCCACCCTCAACACCCGGGGCTGACCCCGCGCGAGCACCGCCTCCGCAGTGCGCGAGCGCCGCGGCCGCTGGGGCGTCAGGAACAGCCGCTCCGACCACGCCGCCGCCACCCAGGGCGCCACCGCCCCCAGACTCCGCGCCGCCGCCCTCACACCCCACAGCGCCACTTTCGTCCGAACGTTCGTGCTATTTTCCGCCATGATGAGGTCCTCCTCGAAGGACACTGCGACGACAGGGTCAGGAAGTCGGGGTGCGCGCGGCGGTGACGAGCGCTTCGAAGGCCCGGCGGGCTCGCGCCTCGGCCTGGGGGTCCCGCATCAAGCGCTGCGCGTGGTGGAAGCCCAGCATCGCCGCGTACTGATCATGGGCGAACTGCTCCACGTCCAGCGCCTTGTGGAAGTGCCCTTCCGCCACGGCGATGCGCGCGGCCTGGGCCAGGCAGTCCAGCCAGTCCCGCTGCCCCTGCACCAGCGTGTCCCGCGCGGGCCCGGGCGCGTCGTCCAGCTCCGCCGCCGCCGCCACGAAGATGCAGCCGCCCTCGAGCACCTTGTCCCGGTCCCACGTGAGCCAGCCGTCGAAGAGCGCCCGCACCCGGGGCTCACCGCGGGCCCTGCCCAACGCCGGGCGGATGACGCGCTCGGTGAAGACGACGGTGGCGGCCTCCAGGACCTGGACCTGCAGCTCCGTCTTGGACTTGAAGTGCGCGAACAGGCCACTCTTGGAGAGGCCCAGCTCCTCCGCCAGCCCCCCGATGCTCAGCCCCTGCAGCCCCACCCGGCTCGCCAGCCGGACGGCCGTCTCCAGGATGGTCTGATGGGTGAGCTCGCCCTTGCGCATGACCTCTTCATAGAACGGTCGTGCTTTTCTCGCAACCGCATCTTCGGTGAGGCCTTGGACGTGTTCAGCGCGGGCCCATGGTTTCGCCCGTCCCGGCGCCCAGCTCCGGGCAGGCCCCGGGAAGGACCTCACCCTTGACGGGACGGAATGTGCCCTTGTCGAGGACGAAGTCCCGCAGGACGCAGGTCTCTGTCCCGCTTTCGGAGCCGCCCATCCAGATGGCTCGCATCCATTGGCTGTCCGGGCGGAATGCCAGTTGGATCTGCCGGTAGTCCTCGCCACTGGCCGGCAGGGGCAGGACGTGACCGGTCTTCGCGTCGATGACGAAACCGAAGATGCACTCGGTGCCGCGGCCGCTGATCATCACCGCGTACCGGCCGCCAAATTTCACCCCGTTGGCGGCCGCCTGACGGAGGCGGGTGCGGTACATCTTCAACTCCGCGTTGCCTCCGGCCAGGTCGGGCTTCGCGAGCGGCCCGGTGTAGACCTGCGCGGGATGCGCTTGGAAGGCAGCGGGAGGGAGGACCGCGACCGGCGGCTCGGAGTCCTCGGCCTCCTCGGCTTGCGGCGGCGCAGCTACCGCCACCGCGGTGGGCCCAGGCGGTGGGGGCACGGCCTGCTCATCGCACGCGGCCAATCCCAGCAGGACCGCGAGCCTCAGGACCTTCACTTTCGCCACGTTCGCCCCCGTTCGTGCTCGCTCGCCATGGTTTCCCGGCGTCATGGGCCTTCGGGCAATCCTCTACCCCGCTGTTTCGCGGTGCAAAGGTTCATTGCCCTCAGGGACCGCGTCAGACCAAGGTTGGATAAAGGAAGCCCATGACCCCTTCATCCTGGCGCTGGGCCTGTGTTCTTGGATTGCTGACGGTGGTCGCCTGTTCCGATGGGACACCGGATGGAGGCGACCCCGTGGATGGGGGACTCGTTTCCGACGGCGGCAGCGGTGATGCGGGAAGCCATGGGGATGGGGGCAGCAGCGGTGATGCGGGCAGCCTCGGGGATAACGCCACGGTGGCCGGCGCTACAAGTCTGCCCTTTCCGACGCTGCACCACCTGACCGTGGAGTGGGCGTTCAACGGAGATGCCAATGCCAATGGCGTCGTGACGGTCCGCTACCGGGCCTCGGGCACCAGCGCCTGGCGCGAAGCGCTGCCGCTGCGCCGCGTGGCCGCGGGCAGCAACGAGGGCTTCAGCTGGACGGGCCGCCATTCTGGCAGCGTGTTCGACCTCCAGCCGGGGACGACCTACGAGGTGGAGCTCACCCTCACGGACCCCGATGGCGGGTCGACCATGCGCACCACGACCGCCACCACCCGCCCGGTGCCGGTCCCCATGGCAGGCGCCCCCGTCAAGGCAGTGACACCCGGCACGTTCGCCAGCGTCGCCGCGAGCGCGCAGCCGGGGGACGTCCTCCAGTTGGGCGCGGGAACCTACGCTGGCTTTGATTGGTCCCGGAGCGGAACGGAAGGAAAGCCCATCGTGCTCCGGGGGACGGCCGGGGTGGTGATCAACGGCGCCATCAACCTCTTCGCCCAGTCCCACGTCCACCTGGAAGGACTCACCGTCAACGGCCGCATCCGCTTCAACGGCTCGAAGCACATCGTCATCCAGCGTTGCGCCATCAACGCCAGCAGCGCCCATGGAGGCGACGGCATCGTGACCTTCACCCGCGCGGAGAACGCATACATCGCGGACAACGTGGTGACGGGCCTGACGCAGTGGGCGGAGGCGTCGCTCGGCGCCAGTGGAGACAACCTGGGTGAAGGCATCGCCGTCAACGGCCCGGGGCACGCCATCCTGCACAACCGCGTGACGGGGTTCCGGGACGGCATCTCCCTCATGGAGGACGAAGAGGCCGTGGATCAGTTCAGCATCGACATCCTGAACAACGACCTGACCGGCAACGCGGATGACGGCATCGAGGCGGACTTCTGCGTCCACAACTGCCGCATCGTCCGCAACCGGCTGACGAACAACTTCATCGCGGTGTCGTCGCAGCCGGGGTTGGGCGGGCCCACGTACTTCGTCCGCAATGCCATCTACAACGCGGTGCACGTGGCCTTCAAACTCTACCGGGGCAGCACCGGTGACGTGCTCCTGCACAACACGGTGGTCAAGCACGGAGATGCGTTCGGCATCTACGCGGGCCGCCCGGTGGCGCACCTCTACGCGCGCAACAACCTCTTCCTGGGAGGGACCGGCGGCACGTTCAATGGCTACAGCAGTGGCACCGGCCGGGTGCTGCACGTCCCCGACCTGGAGGTCGCCAGTTCGAGCCTCGACTACGACGGTGTGGGTTCCACCACGGACACCGTCACGGGCCGCCTGGGCGCCAGTTCGTTCACCAGCCTCCAGACCCTGCGGACCGGAACGAGCGAACAGCATGCCGTGCAGGTGGACCTCACGGCGTTCGCGACCTCCGTGGCGTATCCCGCCGCCCCGCTGACGCTCTACGCGAAGCCGGACCTGCGCATCCGGGCGGATTCGGCCGCGGCGAACGCGGGCCAGGCCCTGCCGAACATCAACGAGGGTTTCACCGGCCCGGCGCCGGACCTGGGCGCCTTCGAGGCGGGAGCGGACCTGCCCGTCTACGGTCCGCGCTAGCACGTCAGCAGCGCCAACGCGGCGGTGGTCAACACGGTGACGCCGGTGCGCAGCGTGCGCTCGCGGTCCGGTGCGGGCTCTTGGGCAGGCAGGACTCCCAAAGCTTGCTCGCCATTCCCCCCACGGCGGACAGCAGCGGGTTGACCGTGCCTCTGCCTGGGTGCGCCAGCAGGAGTGCCCAACTCATGGGGCTGGCGACGCGAAACGGGCTTCTTAGTTTTGACCCAGGAGCGCGCTGGCCGTTGATGACCACGTGTAGAGGACATGGCACTTGAACGCTACGCCGCCGCGGTCCTGGCGGATGGACCGATTGGCTACTGGCGCCTGGGAGAGGCACCTGGAGCGATGACGGCAGTCGATGCCTCGGGGCACGGCAACCATGGAGAATACTCCGCCGGTGGAATCACCCTTGGGTTGAGTGGCTTCAAGGGCGGGGACACTGCGGCGCTGAAGGAGATTGGCTTTCGCGTGAAGGTTGCCATTGGGATGCCTGGCTTGAAACCCGGTCCTGTCTCCGAGTTCGTCAGTGCCGGCCTCGGCCCGGATGAAGCGCTGGAGATCGACTGCTCGGACATCTTCAAAATCTCCGGGGTCGATGCCCGCTTCCTCAAGGGGTTTGTTGTGATTGAAACCGAGGGCACCGAACTTGACGTGGTCGCCGTGTATTCGGCGGCGGGACGGGACGGACCGATCACGACGATGCACACCGAGCGTGTCCCACCCCGACGTCGGGAAGAGAGGGTCGGCAAGGCCTGAGTGGATTTCGAGATCGACGATGGGGGCCTTGCCTCGGAACGCGGGCGCTCCAGGTTTGAGCTTGGACCATTGGAGGGACCCCATGAGCTACAAGATTCCAAGACTGGGCTGGTTGCCGGATCCGCTCGATCCCCGCGACCTGACGGTGCGGGCGCCAGAGGTGAAGCGCTCCCTGTCCGCGGTCATGCCCCGGCTGTCACCCAAGGGTGCGGTGGGGGCGGCGGCGGACGCTACGTCGGTGGGCCCGCTGCGGGTGGACCTGCGCAAGTGGTGCTCCGCGGTCGAGGACCAGGGACAGATTGGCTCCTGCACGGCGAACGCGGTGGTGGGCCTGTATGAGTACTTCCAGCGCCGGATGACAGGCGAGAACGTGGAGGCCTCGCGCTTCTTCCTCTACCGGGCGACCCGGCGGCTTCTGGGGTGGGACGGCCGGGGCGACACGGGGGCCTTCATCCGCAGCACGATTCGCGCGCTGCGCCTCTTCGGCGTGCCGCCAGAGGAATACTGGCCCTACAAGGAGAGCGACTTCGACCGCGAGCCGCAGGCCTTCCAGTATGCCTTCGCGCAGAACTTCCGGGCCATCCAGTACTTCCGCCTGGAAGAGAAGATCGGGCATTTGAAGAGCGCGCTGAACGCGGGGTTGCCGTTCGCCTTCGGCTTCACCTGCTTCAGCTCGATGTTCTCTCCGGAGGTGAAGACGAGCGGGATCATCCCGTACCCAGCACCGCAGGAGGCCGTGGAGGGAGGTCACGCCGTCCTCGCGGTGGGCTACAGCGACTCCCACGTGCTCTTCAAGAACAGCTGGAGCCCCAAATGGGGACTGGACGGCTACGGCTTCCTTCCGTGGACCTTCTTCGACCGGGAGCGCCCCCTGGCGACGGACTGCTGGGCCCTGCTGGATGCCGCCCTCATTCCTCCGGAGGAAGCGACCCGGGAGGACTTCGAGGAGGAGAAGCCGGGCAAGCGAAGGGCGCGTCCGAGCCGTGCGGAGCGGACGCCGCCGCTCATCCAGGTGGTCCGCGGGAATGATCCATTCACCGAGGTCCCCCTGCGCATCACGTCATCGGGCGTGGAGGCGGCGCATGACGCATTGCGGATGGGGCTTCGTTCGACTCGCGAGGAGGTCTCGGTGCGGCTGCGCCGAGTGAGCATCACCCCGTCCTTCGACTTCACGTTGCTGAGACAGGCGTCCGACGACCTCTACCTTGTCGGGCTCGCCTGGGACCTCTCGGGCCGGACTCCATCGCTCCTTGCCTCGGCCGCGGAGCCGACGAAGGGCGTCTTCCGTCAGGACGGAGCCGGCAGGGAGATCCGCTTCGGGGATGGCGGCCTCCAGGTATGGAAGGGAGCGCCTGTGATTGGCGCGCTCTACCTGAACCTCCTGCTCGTGGAGAGCAGCAAGGGGGCGGAGGATCTCTCCAAGACACTGCGCGACGTGGAGAGCATCGTGACGAAGAGCCGCCTGGGGACTGCCCTGGCCGAACAGGGCTCCGAGGTGGAGGCCGAGTCCCTCGTGCGGACGGAGGAAGCGGCGCGCCTGCTGATGGGCGAGGTGACGGCTGCGCTCGGAAGACAGGGACATGTCATCCCCTGCTTCAAGGGCGTATTCGGGGCGGACTCCTTCCTTCACGGACAGACAGATGTCTATGACCAGCTCGGCACGGTCGTCGAGTTGGAGCGGGCCCTCAAGGAAGAGCCCCGAAGCACCGCGAAGCCACGGCTCACGGCGCTTCAGCAGATGCAGATGGCACTCGTCGAGGAGCGCCAGCGCGGAAGCGGCAAGGTGACCGAGCCTCCGCGGGAGGACGTCCTCCCCCCGAAGACGGAGGAGGCGGCCCCCAAGCGTCCTCATGGGCCCAGAGCCTGACCCTTGTCACCCATGCCGGCGGCGTTGTTCGCGCTTCGCCGCCGCGCGATGAGCCCGTGGACGGTGGCCTGGAGCACCCAGCCCAGCGCGGCCAGTCCGGAGAGCAGTCCCACCGAGTCTCCGATTCGCGCGTAGAGCGTGGGCACCCGGCCCACCGGCAGTTCCGCGCGAAGCACGCGCTCCTCCGCCGTGAAGTGGTCCAGTTCGCCATACACGCGCCCGTAGCCGTCCACCGCCACAGACAGTCCCTGATTCACCTGCCGAACCATGCTGAAGCCCTGCTCCACCGCGCGGAACACCGCCTGCCGCGTGTGCAGTGGGCTGATGCCCTTCCAGTCGCTCGACGGCAGCAGGAGCAGTTCGAGCCCCCGCTCCGAGGCGCTGGCGAACACCGCCGGGAAGTCTCCGTCGAAGCAGATGGCGCCTCCCAGGACTCCCACGCCGGGAGCCTGGCTCACCGCCGGCTCCGCGCTGCCCGGGATGGAGTGTTCCGCCTCCCATCCCGGCACCGGCCGGGACTTCACGTAGCGCCATGCCACCGCGCCATCCGGTCCCACCAGGATGAGCTCGTTGCGCAGCATCCGCTCCGCCTCGGGCGTCATGCTCGCCACCGACATGCCGAGCCACACGCCCCGCTCGCGAGCCAGCGCGCTCCCCCGTGCGATGAGCGCTTCCAGCTCCGAGGCCAGCACCACCGCGTTGCCCTCGGACCAGAGGAGGAGCTTCGCTCCCTTCACGGCCTCCTGCGCCGACAGTCGCAGCAGCTCCTCGTTCACCGCGCGCGAGGCATCGGCGAAGGCTCGCCAGTCCTCATCGGCGAAGGCCTCGCCCTTCATGAGCCGGGACAACCCCGCCTCGCGGCCCGTGGCCACATCCCCCGCCACCGTGATGCCCGCCACCCGGACGGGAT
>NZ_RAWF01000658.1:0-441 GCF_003612075.1 Corallococcus sp. CA041A | reverse complement strand
GCATACAACTGATGGCCGACCACATCGATCACCCGCCGGTTCATCTCCTCCGGCCACGGCCGGTGGATGTCGCCGGTGCGCAGGCCGGCCTCGACATGGCCGATCGGGATGCGGTGATGGAACGCGGCCAGGGCCGCGGTCATCGCCGTGGTGGTATCGCCATGCACCAGCACGTAGTCGGGGCGGACCTGCGTGTAGAGCGCGTCAAGCCGTTCGAACAGCCTGGAACACAGGCCATTGAGGGTCTGGTTGGGCACCATGACATCGAGGTCATGGTCGGCGGTGATCTCGAACAGCGCCATCACCTGGTCGAGCATCGCCCGGTGCTGCCCGGTGATGCAGACCACCGATTCGATATCCGCAGCGTGTGCCAGGGCGCGCACCAGAGGCCCCATCTTGATGGCTTCCGGTCGCGTGCCGAACACCGACAGGACCTTCACC
>NZ_RAWF01000657.1:0-442 GCF_003612075.1 Corallococcus sp. CA041A | reverse complement strand
GGACGGGCTTTCTTCCAGCTGATGGGGACGTCCCCTGGGTTCGCGGTGGACCATGTCCTGACCGCGCACCTGGCCATCCCCCGGGAGCGGTTCGCGGACGGGGACCTGCCGCGGCGCCTGTTCGAGCCGGTGCTCGAGCAGGTGCGGGCACTGCCGGGAGTGCGTGCCGCGGGGATGACCTCGCTGCTGCCCATCCAGCGGGCCTGGAGCAACCTGCGCTACACGGTGGAGGGCGAGCCGCCCCTGGACCCCGGGGAGACGCCGTCGGCGGAGCGCCGCGCCTCCAGTCCTGGTTACTTCTCCGCGCTGGAGATTCCGCTGCTCGCGGGACGGGACTTCACCGCCCGGGACGCGGAGCCCGGACAGCCGCCGGTCGTCATCGTGAACGAGACCCTGGCGCGCCGGCACTTCCCGGAAGGGAGCGCGCTGGGACGCAGGCTCC
>NZ_RAWF01000656.1:0-442 GCF_003612075.1 Corallococcus sp. CA041A | reverse complement strand
ATCGGCATCGGCATATTTCAGTGCCGACTCCAGGTTCGACTGCGCCTTGCCCCAGAGCTGCTCCTTGAAGCACAGCATGCCAAGCGTGTAGAACAGTTCGGCATCCACCGGATGCTGGGCGAGCCATTTCTCTGCTTGCTGGATCAGCGGCAGCGCCTTGCCCGGCACTGCGCAATCGGCATAGCGGCGGATCAGGCGGCCATCCCAATGGGTCTTCAGGCCCTCTTCGACGATGCGCTTGGCATCATCGGTGCGACCGAGTTGCGCGAAGTACAGCGCCGCCTGCGAAGCGATGCGCGGCGAACGGCGTTCTTCCGTGGTCAACTCGCGCCAGAAGCCGTTCAGGGCATCGGCATCGTGGCGGCGCTCGGCCAGCAGCGTTTCACAGGCCATCTGCTTGAGTCGTGCGGCCAGCACGGAATGGATGGCGTTGCGCTTTTCC
>NZ_RAWF01000655.1:0-442 GCF_003612075.1 Corallococcus sp. CA041A | reverse complement strand
GCTATCACCTGACAATACCGACTCCGACTCGTCGGAGACTGAAAGTGAGAATCCTATGAGTCTAGAGGAACTTCTAGCAAAGTTGAAGGAAGACTTCGATATTGACGTAGCCGCACAACAGGCTGCTGCTAAGGTTGATGAAGAGTCTGCCGATGAGGCACCTGTTGAGCCTAAGGCTGGAGAGGACAAGGCTGAAGAGGCACCTGCCGATGAGGCATCTGTTGAGCCTAAGACTGAAGAGTCTGCCGATGAGGCACCTGTTGAGCCTAAGGCTGAAGAGGAACCTGCTGCTCTGTCTGCTGTCAGTCCAGAGGATGCACATAACCTATTTGCTGCCCTTTCCGCTGTTCTCACAAGTGCAGACCCCGGTCTAGTCGCACTTTCAAAGAGTGAGGACGATATTACTATTGAAGATATTGCTAGTGGCATTGTTGAACTATCT
>NZ_RAWF01000654.1:0-442 GCF_003612075.1 Corallococcus sp. CA041A | reverse complement strand
ACCTGCCGCCTAGCGCTGCAAACAGAACTCTTCGATCAGCGCGGCCACCTGCTCCGGCTGATCGTGATGCAGCATGTGGCCCGCATCCGCAATCAGCACTTCCCGGAAATCAGGAAACGCCGCAAAGCGGGTTTTGAATTCAGCCAGCGGCACGTCGCCTGCAATGGCTTTTAATGTGGGCGAATCGACTGCCTCGACGTGCAGCACGGGGGCGGTAACACGGCGCCAGATTTCCATTACCTCATCCAGCCGATAAAGCTGCGGATTGATGATCTTGTGCGCGGGGTCACCGAGGATCTCCCAGCGGCCGTCAGCATTCTGGCTCGACCAGTGCTGCGCCAGGAATGCGGCCTTGTCGGCGGGCAGGCGTGGGTTGGTCTTCTGCAGGCGCGCGGCGACGTCCTCGACGGTCGCGTAGGTGTTCAGGCGCGGCTTGTCCTTC
>NZ_RAWF01000653.1:0-443 GCF_003612075.1 Corallococcus sp. CA041A | reverse complement strand
GATGAGCAGCACCGACATCCCGATGAGGACGAGCGAGACGGCGTACGCGACCGGCAGCGCCTTCGTCACGTCGACGTAGACGGGGCCGGCGACGCCGCGCGCCTGCGCGATGGGCCGCTTGATCGCCTCCCACAGCGCACCCGCGATGTGGCCGCCGTCGAGGGGCAGCAGCGGGATGAGGTTGAACACGAACAACGCGAGGTTGAGGGAGGCGAGCAGGTTGAGCAGCAGCAGCACCTTCTGGCCGAGTTCGACCTTCGACGACTCGGCGACGTCGCCCGCGATGCGCGTCACCCCGACGACGGAGATCGGCCCGTTCGGATCGCGCGCCTCGTCGCTGAACGCCGCCTGCGCGACGCCCTTCATCTTCTCCGGTATGTGCAGCACGACGCCCGCCGTCTGCTTGATGCTCGTGCCGAGCATGCCGGGGACAGCACCCGGGC
>NZ_RAWF01000652.1:0-443 GCF_003612075.1 Corallococcus sp. CA041A | reverse complement strand
GACATGCGCCCGGCCAGGCCGGCCGCCAGCTTACCGGCTGCACCGACCAGCCCGAACAGGCCGATGGTGGCATCGCTGTAGGCGTACGGTGGCTGCGCCAGCAGGAACGCGAGCGGGGTCCAGAAAATCGCGAACATGGCAAAGCTGCAGGCGCCCAGCAGGGTGCGCTGGCGCAGCACCGGCTCCTGCACGAACAGCACGCCGATCGAGCGCAGCAAGGCGAAATAGCCCAGGCCGGCGCTGTGGTGGAATCGCGGCAGGCCGCGCTGCAATGCCAGTGCGGTCAGCACCAGGGTGCCGGCAGCGATGGCATACACCAGGCGCCAGTCACCCAGGCTGGAAAGCAGGCCGGCCACGGTACGCGCCAGCAGGATGCCCAGCAGCAGGCCACTCATCAGCGTGCCGACCACGCGGCCACGATGTTCCGGCGCGGCCAGCGTGGC
>NZ_RAWF01000651.1:0-445 GCF_003612075.1 Corallococcus sp. CA041A | reverse complement strand
CCGGAGCGCAGTGCGTTCTTCATCTCCGACAGCGCGCACAGTTCGTAGTAACGCCGGTCGATTCCGGCGTCGGTCATCACCAGCTTTTGCCAGCGCGGCTTGATGAAATCGGTTGGCGCATCGGCGGGCACCTTGCGGGCGTTGTCGCTGTTCATGTTGCGCAGCACTTCGATAGCGTCGAGCACGTCCTTGGCGGCGGGCGCGGCCCGCAGCTTGAGCACGGCGAGGAATTCCGGCGCGTAGCGGCGCAGCGTGGCATAGCTCTCGCCGATGCGGTGCAGGAAATCGAAGTCCTCGGGCTGCGCGAGTTTCTGCGCCTCGGTGACGCTCTCGGCGAAGGCATCCCAGGACATGACGGCTTCGATGGCGGCGAACGGATCGCGGCCGGCTTGCTTGGCCTCGATCAGCGCCTGGCCGATGCGTCCGAATAGCCGCACCTTGGCAT
>NZ_RAWF01000650.1:0-445 GCF_003612075.1 Corallococcus sp. CA041A | reverse complement strand
TAATAATATTGATTCCCCCAAGCTCATATGTACAAATAAACAAATCCCCAGTGAAATCGTCTATATACAGAGGTCATTCTGTTCCCTACCTTGTAGTCTCCCACTGCACCTTTTTTCACGTAGGACTGACACGTACCTATGTACTACGCCCTAGCATAAATCCAACCAAAACGGCTGCTTATTGGTTGAACCCGCACCCTGACACGTTTAAGAAATCGTCAGAGTCGTGGACAACCGAAGGTCCCGACTGCTGGCGCCGACGGTGATGTTGAACTCGCCTGCGGGGACGGTCCACTCCTGGGCGGCCGTGTCCCAGACGCTGATGTCGCGGCGGCGCAGCTCAAAGGTGGTCGCGGTCGAGTCGCCCGCCGCCAGGGGCAGCTTTTCGAAACCGCGTAGCTGGCGGGGAGGGGTGCCCGCCGACGCCGGGAACCCTACGTACAGC
>NZ_RAWF01000649.1:0-447 GCF_003612075.1 Corallococcus sp. CA041A | reverse complement strand
CATGTGCACTTCACCCTTGACCAGGGTCAGGAACTGCTCGCCAGCCAGCGAATAGTCGGTGATTTCCAGCTCGCCGCGCTCGGCGCGTGCCCGCAGGAAGTCAGCCAGGGCCTCGCAGGTACGTTCCGGTCCTGCCTTCCAGAACAGCTCGCGCAGGCGTTCGTCGGTCTCCGGCGCCATCATCATGCGCTGGATCGAGATCGCCGCATCGGACGTGATCAGTTCGAAGAAGGCCAGACCGATGCCGATCAGCTGGTCGCGCAGCGGGCCGTCCGCGTCGGCCACGAACAGGGCATCGGGCAGCATTTCAATGCACTTCGACTGCACGGCCTCGGAGAACAGGGTCTCCTTGTCGCCGAAGTGGCTGTACACAGTCAGTTTCGAGACGCCGGCCTGAGCGGCGATGGTGTCCATGCTCACGCCGGTATAGCCCTGTTCGATGAACAG
>NZ_RAWF01000064.1:0-38683 GCF_003612075.1 Corallococcus sp. CA041A | reverse complement strand
ACCGAGACATCGTCTGACTGGAGCCGACGGAGCGCCCCGTCCGCGGACGCGGCGCTCCGTCGGCTCCAGTCAGACGATGTCTCGGTGGTGCTGGAGATTCCGCCCCGCTTTGGTCTGAACCTCCGCCGGGGCTCCGGCCCCGAGGTGCTGGCGCAGGTGGACGGCGCCATGACCTTCCGTGGCGACACCGTCGAGCAATACGTCCAGGGGGTCCACAACCGGATGCTCCGGGATCCCGCGAGCGGCTTCCACTCCGCCAGCGCGCAGGAATCCACGGCCAACATCGAAGAGCGCTACCTCTACAACCCCACCTTCAAGAGCATCTACTCCATCGTGCCGAGCGTCCCGGCGCTGCTGCTGCTGCTCATCCCGGCCATCCTCATGACGGTCAGCATCGTGCGTGAGAAGGAGCTGGGGTCCATCATCAACTTCTATGTCACGCCCACGGGGAGGCTGGAGTACCTGCTTGGAAAGCAGCTGCCCTACGTGGTCATCGGCATGGCCAACTTCTTCATCCTGACCGCGCTGGCGCTGGTCGTCTTCGGCGTCCCCATCAAGGGCAGCTTCCTGACGTTGGTGGTCTGCGCGCTGTTCTACGTCATGGCGACGACAGGCATTGGGATGGTGACGTCCACCTTCACCGGCAGCCAGGTCGCGGCCGTCTTCGTCACGGCCATCCTGACCATCGTGCCGACCATCCAGTTCTCCGGCCTGTTGCAGCCGGTCTCCACGCTCCAGGGTGGGGCCAAGGTCGTCGGCTCCATCTGGCCGGCCACCTATTACATGCACGCCAGCCTGGGCGCCTTCACCAAGGGACTGGGCGCGGGCCTCATCATGAGGGACGTCGCCTTCCTGGCCGTGTGCGTCCCCCTCCTTCTGGCCATCAGCGTCCTCGGCCTGAGAAAGCAGGAGAAGTAGCAGTGAACTCGCTGCTGAACATCCTGTGGCTCGGGCTCAAGGAAATCCGCAGCCTGCTCAGCGACGCGGTGCTGGTCGTGTTCGTCGTCTATGCGTTCACCCTGGCCATCTACGTCCAGGCCACGGGGACCTCCAGCGAGGTGAACAACGCGTCGATTGCCTTCGTCGACGAGGACGGGTCCGCGTTGTCCAAGGAACTGCTCAACGCGTTCTATCCGCCCCGCTTCAAGTCGCCGGAGGTCATCACCGAGGATGCCATCCAGCCGGACATGGACCGGGGCCGGTTCATGTTCGTCGTGGTGATTCCGCCGCGCTTCGAGCACGACCTGCGCGCGGGGCGCAATCCGGACGTCCAGCTGAACATCGACGCGACCGCCATGCAGCAGGCGGGCATCGGCTCCGGCTACATCAAGAACATCCTCAACGACCGCATCTCGTCCTTCCTCAAGCGCACGGAGCAGACGGGACCGAAGCCCGTCAACCTCATCGTCCGCAAGCTCTTCAACCCCAACGGGGTGTCGTCCTGGTTCAAGAGCGTAGTGGCCATCATCAATCAAATCACCCTGCTGACGGTCGTCCTCACGGGCGCGGCGGTCATCCGCGAGCGCGAGCACGGAACGCTGGAGCACCTGCTGGTGATGCCGCTGACGTCGTTCGAGATCGCCATGGCGAAGGTCTGGGCCAACGGCCTGGTGATTCTCGTCGCGACCGGGGCTTCGCTGTTCCTGGTCGTGCACCTGGCGCTGAAGGTGCCGTTCGCCGGCTCGGTGGTGCTGTGGTTCGTCGGCGTCGTGCTCTACCTGTTCTTCGCCACGGCGCTCGGAATCTTCCTGGGGACCATCTCCCGCTCGATGGCGCAGTTCGCGCTGCTCATCATCCTGGTGGTCCTGGTGCTGATGCTGCTTTCCGGCGGGAGCACGCCCGTGGAGAGCCAGCCGAAGTGGCTGCAATACGTCACGTACCTCCTGCCTGCCCGGCACTTCGTCAGCTTCTCGCAGGTCATCATCTACCGCGGCGGAGGGCTGTGGGCCGTCTGGCGCCAGTTCCTGATGGTGAGCGCGGTGGGCGTGGGCTTCTTCGTCTACAGCCTGGCGCTGTTCCGGAAGTCCATCGCGGTGAGCAAGTAGGGCCATCGGAGAGATGGAAGACGGGCCCGGGGAGGCCCTATCCTCCGGGCGATGAGACTGCTCCCCCGACTCCACCTCTTCGAGTTCCTCGACCAGTCGTGGCTGCCCGCGCCGCTGCGCCGTGGCGAGGTCGACTACCTGCACGTCGTGCTCGACAAGACGCGCCCCTACGACTCCGTGGCCCCCCAGCTGGCGGATCTGCTGCGCATGTCCGGCACGAACCGCATCATCGACCTGTGCTCGGGAACGGGAGGACCCTGGCGCACCCTGCTCCCAGCGCTGCGCCGGGTGCACGGTGAGGCGGAGGTGGTCCTCACCGACCTCCACCCCACCCCGGTGCCGGAGCTGCCCGAGGGCGTGCGGTACCAAGACACTCCGGTCGACGTCATGCACATCCCGGAGGAGCTCACCGGGTTGCGCACCCTGTTCGAGGGATTGCACCACTTCCGCCCGAAGCAGGCGAAAGCCCTCCTCGCGGACGCCGCCACGCGCGGCGTTCCCATCGCGGCCTTCGAGCTCACACAGCGCTCGCTGCTGTACGTCCTCTTCCAAATCCTGCTCATCATCCCCCTGGTATGGGGCTTCACCCTGCTCATCCGGCCCAGGCAGTGGTGGCGGCTGGTCCTCACCTACCTGGTGCCCATCATCCCCCTGCTCATCCTCTGGGATGGCGTGGTGTCGTCGCTGCGGACCTACACACCGGAAGACCTCGAGGAGCTGACGGAGGGGCTCGATAACGACGGGTACAAGTGGCACCACGGCGTTCATCGGGTGAATGGAATGAGCATCACCTACCTCATCGGACTGCCTCGCCGCCGGCCGTGAGTCAGAACCCAGCCATGGACAATCAAAACAGGTAAAAACGTCAAAACACTCCTACCTCCTCCCGGTGCCCCTTGGAAGGCAAAGCTTCGCAACCCACCCTCCGTCCGCGGTGAACCGGAAGGAGAAGCAATGCATGCAAGGAATTGGTGTGCCCTGCTGTGGTTGGGTCTGGCAGGGGTGGGCTGTGGGGGAGTGCCGGAGGATGCGCTGTCGGGTGGGCCTTCGTCAGCGGAAGCCCTCCCCGTGGCCACGGTGGAGGACGACTCCCGCGAGGTGACCGCCCAGGCGTGCCCCCCTGGGGTGGCGGCCCGGGTGGCGGCCATCACGCCCCCGGGGTTCGCGGGCTTCATGGGGGAGCTCACGAACGTCCAGGGGACGCTCTACTTCGTCACCTCCGCCTTCGACACCGGTTCGTTCCTGTGGCGCAGCGACGGCACGGAGATGGGAACCGTCCCGCTGAAGGCGTTTCCGGGCCCCCCCGGCGTCTATCAGCCCCAGAGCCTCGTCGCGGTGGGCAACAAGCTCTTCTTCCAGACCCGCACCGACACCACCGGCATGGAGCTCTGGATCAGTGACGGAACGGCGGGTGGGACCCGGCTGGTCAAGGACATCACTCCCGGCTCGGAAGGCTCCGGGCTGACCAATGCCACGGAGCTCAATGGCCGCCTGGTGTTCTTCCGCTGGGTGCCGCTGCCGGGAGGTGGGGCCAGGCCGGAGCTGTGGCGGTCCGACGGAACGGCCGCCGGCACGCTGCGGGTGCGGAGCTTCACCAGCACCCTGGACCTGGGCAATGACACCTTGAAGGTCGGCAACGCGTTGCTCTTCGTGTTCTCCGAGGACACGGGCACCACGCTGTGGCGCACCGATGGCACGCTGGCCGGGACCACCTCCGTCAAGCGGCTGGACGCGGGGCCCACCTACCTCACGGACGTGAGCCGCCCGGGTGAGCAGCCGTTGTTCATCCTGGAGGACGGCCCCAACTTCGAGGTGTGGAAGACGAATGGCACCGCCGCGGGAACCATTCGCCTGGACGCCTTCGGAAAGCGGGTGAACCTGCTCGGGACGCTGGGCGCGAATGTCTATCTGACGTCCGTGGAGAATTCAGACCCGGCCCGGCTGCGCATTGATCGGCTCTCGTTGAACGGCGGTGGCAAGACGAAGGTCATCACCCTGCCCAACCCGTACGCGCCCGGCGAACTCGCGTATCCCGTACTCCAGACGGCGGTGATCTCCGGCATCGACATCTACTTCACCATGGCCATCGAAGCCGACCACCCTGGGCCATTGGAGGTGTCGCTGTGGGCGACGAATGGGACAGCCGCGGGGACCCGCAAGCTCTTCGACAGCCCTGGTCCGGACTACGAGGACCGCTTTCCTGTGTTCGCCACCGGCACGGGCCAGGTCCTGTTCGGCGGCACGCCGGAGCAGGGCAGTCCCGCCTTCCCCTACTTCACCCGGGGCTCCGTGGCGACGCAGGGCCGGCTGGCGGACATCCACTCTCCGGACTCGTTCACTCGCGTGGGCAATCGCATCTTCTTCACCGCCGTCAACGGCGCCGACGAGGGTCAGCTGTGGTCCGTGCCGGCCACCTTCAGCTGCCCGCCAGGGCTGACCGGCCCGAGGGAGTAGGCAGGGACGACGCCGGGGCGCAGGGGCAGCCCCGGCGTTGAGGTACACTCCGGCAATCACTCGCTAGACGGCCCCGTACAGCGGCTTCGCCTCGACGGCGGTCCGCCAGCTCGCGACCCGGTCTCGCGACACTCCTACCTCCTTGGGATGCCTCTTGGAACGCAAAGCCTCGCAACCCACCCTCCGCGCGTCGTGGACCGGGAGGTGTGGACATGCATGCAAGGAATTGGGGCACCCTGCTGTGGTTGTGTCTGGCAGGGGTGGGCTGTGGGGGATTGCAGGGAGATGAGCTGTCGGGTGGGCCTGGGCCTTCGCCAGCGGAGGCCCTCCCCGTGGCCACGGTGGAGGACGACTCCCGCGAGGTGACCGCCCAGGCGTGCCCTCCTGGGGTGGCGGCCCGGGTGGCGGCCATCACGCCCCCGGGTTCCGCGGGCTTCATGGGGGAGCTCACGAACGTCCAGGGGACGCTCTACTTCGTCACCTCCTCCTTCGACACCGGTTCGTTCCTGTGGCGCAGCGACGGCACGGAGGCGGGAACCGTCCCGCTGAAGGCGTTTCCGGGGCCGCCGGGCGTCTATCAACCCCAGAACCTCGTCGCGGTGGGCAACACGCTCTTCTTCCAGACCCGCACCGACACCACCGGCATGGAGCTCTGGAGCAGTGACGGGACGGCGGGTGGGACCCAGCTGGTCAAGGACATCACGCCCGGATCGGAAGGCTCCGTGATGACCAACGCCACGGAGCTCAATGGCCGCCTGGTGTTCTTCCGCTGGGTGCCACTGCCGGGAGGAAGGGCCGGGCCGGAGCTGTGGCGGTCCGACGGAACGGCTGCCGGCACGCTGCGGGTGCGGAGCTTCACCAGCACCCCGGACCTGGGCAACGACACATTGAAGGTCGGCAACGCGTTGCTCTTCTTCATCTCCGAGGACACGGGCACCACGCTGTGGCGCACCGACGGCACGCGGGCCGGGACCACCTCCGTCAAGCGGCTGGACGCGGGGCCCACCTACCTCACGGACGTGAGCCGCCCGGGTGAGCCTCCGTTGTTCATCCTGGAGGACGGCCCCGACTTCGAGGTGTGGAAGACGAATGGCACCGCCGCGGGGACCGTTCGCCTGGAAGCCTTCGGCAGGCGGGTGAGCCTGCTCGGGACTCTGGGGGCGTATGTCTATCTGACGTCCGTGGACAATCCGGTGACGAAGCGGCTTCGCATCGACCGGCTCTCCCTGAGCGGCGGTGGCAAGACGGGGATCACCACCCTGCCCAACCCCTACGGTTCCGACGAGTACGCTTATCCCGCCGTGCGGACAGCCGTGGTCTCCGGCAGCGACATCTACTTCTTCATGAGCATTGGAAGCGACGCCCCCGTATCCAGGGACGTCTCGCTGTGGGCGACGAATGGAACGGCCGCGGGGACCCGCCAGCTCTTCGACAATCCCAATGTGGAGTACGGGTACCGCTACCCGCTGTTCGCCACCGGCAAGGGTCAGGTCCTGTTCGGCGGCGCGCCAGACCCCATCGGGCCCGTCTTCCCCTACTTCACCCGGGGCTCCGTGGCGACGCAGGGCCGGCTGGCGGACATCCACTTTCCGGGCTCGTTCACCCGCGTGGGCCATCGCATCTTCTTCACCGCCCTTGATGACGCCGAGGAGGGCCAGCTGTGGGCCGTGCCGGCCACCTTCAGCTGCCCGCCAGGGCTGACCGGCGCAGGGGAGTAGGCAGGGACGGCGCCGGGGCGCTGAGCCGCCCCGGCGTTGAGGTACACTCCGGCGCTCACGCGCTGGAATGCCATCCGACCTGCTCGAAATCTCCGACCTCATCGTCGACTACGACGTCGCGACGCTCCAGCCCAGGCCGGTGTCGCGCGAAGCCGTCGTGGCCCGGCTCATGGCGAACGGGCAGCGGTCCGCCGCGCGGTTCGTGCAGCGGCTTCCCTCGTCCAACGACACGCTCGACTTCGAGGCCTGCAGCCTGGCCCTCCTGCGCGCCCACATCGAGCTGCAGCGGCTGAGCGAGGAGTTCCTTCAGGCGGACCGCATCCGCTGCGTACTGCTGCCCCTGTTGCAGGCGCTGCGCGACTCCGGCGTGAAGCCTCCGCTGCGCATCGTCGATGTCGGCTGCGGGCTTGGCTACGCAGTCCGCTCGCTCGCGGCGCATGGGCGGCTGGGACGCGACGTCGAAATCATCGGCTGTGACATGAATGTGACGCTGATTGAGAACGCCCGGCGGCTCGCGGAAGAGGAATCCCTCTCATGCGAGCTCCGGGTCGCGAACGCGTTCCAGTTGGAGCAGCCCGGACACATCTTCATCTCCACGGGCGTCCTGCATCACTTTCGCGGGAACGACCTGAGCGCGTTCTTCGCCGGCCAGCGGCAGGGGCACGCCTTCGTGCACTACGACATCCAGCACTCGGTGCTCTCGCCCTGGGGCTCGTGGATGTTCCACCAGGCCCGCATGCGGGAGCCGCTCGCGCGCCACGATGGCGTGGTCTCCGCACGGCGCGCCCATCCCACGCAGACCCTGCTGTCGGCGGCCAGGGCTGCCACGGGGTTCACCTGCGCGTCCCTGGACGGGGCCCGGAACCTCCTCGGCGCCGTGCTCCGGCCCATGAGCGCCACGGTGGGAACGCGCGCGGACCTGTGGGAACCGCTCCAGCGCCACCTGGGCCCGCTGCGCGCACGGCTGGGACCCACTTCATGAACGCTGGCCTTCCGGTGCTGCTCGCGCTGCTCGCCGTCACCGACGCCTCGTTCTGCGGCTTCCGGGTGGCCGCGGGCCGCGATGCCCGCATCTTCAAGGCCGACTACTACCGGGCCGCCATCCGCCGGGGGATGGGGCGGGGGCTCTTCACGACCGCGCTGGTGGGTGCCGGCATCGCCGGGGCCTGCCTGTTCTCACCGGGTCTGTTCCCCCAGCTGCTCGTCTGCGCGCAGGCGATCCTCTGGGTGCTCCTGCCGTACGCCACCCTGACGCTGATGGGCATGGGTGTCTGGGCCGCCGCGGAGGCCGACGTGCGGACGCTCGCGAGCGTGGTGGTCCTGGGGCCGTTCACGCTGATCCGCCCCTGGGTCATCGCCACGGCGGCCGTCGTCGGCGCGTGGAAGGCGCCGGGCTTCACCGCCGCGCTCGTCACGGTCGCGGCGTGCGGCGTCCAGCTCGCGCTCGAACCCTGGCTGAACGCAGGCATGCGGCCCCGGCTTCCTGTCGGTGGGTCCGGTGAGACCGTGAAACACAAAGCCACACGTGCTTCCTGACACTTCCGGGGGCCCTGCCCTGCCCTGCCTTGCCCGCTCCTCCGTCCCTTTCTAGGATTCAGGGCTCCGCTGATCTTCCCCTCATCCCCTGGAGTCCTCACCATGCGGTACACGCGCAAGAACATCTCCGAGCTGCTCGACACCGTGCAGGGCAACCCCGACGTGACGGGCTTCTGGACGTCCACGGTCGGCGGCTACACGTACAACATCACCCCGTCGGCGGGCGGCTACATCTACCAGGACATCTACAACCCGAATCACCGGATGTGCGAGGACGGTGGCCAGGTCGTCATCGAGGACCGGTCCCAGGTGGGCTGCTACTAGCGCCCCGCTTCGCCGTCTCCCCACGCCACTCCCGGAGCACTCCCATGCGTTACACGTGCAAGAACGTCAGTGACCTGTTGAACGAGGTGCAGGGCAGCCCGGATGTCCAGGGCTTCGGCACCTCCACCTTCGCCGGCTCCACCTGGAACCTGGTTCCCTCCTTTGGCGGCGGCGCTGTCTGGCAGAACTACTGGACCTACCAGTGGACCTGCGAGGACGGCGGCACCGTCACCGCCGAGGACCGCTCCACGTTCGGCTGCTATTAGCCTGCGGCCCTCGCCTTCCCTTCCGCCGTTCCAACCCGCCACACGGAGGTCCCCGATGCGATTCACGCGCAAGGATGTCTCGGAGCTGCTGGAGCAGGTCAACGGAGGCCCGGACGTCCAGGGCTTCGCCACGTCGAACTTCTCCAGCACCACGTACACGCTCGTCGCCTCGGGACCGGGAACGGTCTGGCAGGACCTCTACAACTCGGCCCACCGGCTGTGTTCCGAGGACGGCGCGACGTCCCCCTCCGAGGACTGCGGCGGCGGCGCCTAGCCTCGCGGTCCGCTGTGCCTTCCCCGCTTCCCCCCGTCTCGCGGTCCCCTCATGAACACGCGCCTTACCCTGATCCTCAACACCCACATGCCGCAGGTGTTGGGCGAAGGGTCCCTCTTCGATGAGCCGGAGAACTGGCTCTTCGAAGCGCTGACGGAGACGTACATCCCGCTGTTCCGGATGTTGGAGCGCTGGGACGCCCAGCGCTTCGCCGGCACGCTGGTGATGTCCTTCACCCCGTGCCTCTTCGAGCAGCTCGTCGCCTGCGAGGAGCGCTACACCGGCTACCTCCAGCTGCTGAAGCGCATCGCCACGCGCGAGCTGGAGCGCACGTCGCGGTTGGAGCTCTACAACCGCTACGAGAAGTTCCCCCAATCCCTGTCGGACGAATCGCTCGCACGGGTCCACCGCACCGCGGGCATGTACCTGCGCCGCGTGGAGGACAGCCTCGCGTTCCTGCGCCAGCACAGCCTGCGGGACGTGTTCGCCTCGCTGGGACGCTCACGGGCGTCCAACGTGCAGCTGTGGACGTCCACGCCGCAGCACAACTTCCTGCCCTTCTTCCAGCCCGCCGTCGCGGACCGGCTGGTGGCGCGGGGCGTGGAGTCCTTCCAGGACCTCTTCGGCCGCGAGCCGGACGGCCTCTGGCTGCCCGAGTGCGCCTTCCAGCCGGGGCTGGAGCGCGTGCTCACGCGCCATGGCATCCGCCGCACCGCGCTCAGCCTGACGGGCATTGGCGCGTCCCAGGCCCAGGACCCCAGCGGCGTGTTCCGCCACGAGGACCTGGAGGTGATGGTCCACGACTACCGCATCGGGCTGTACCTGTGGAAGTCGCCCGAGTCCACGTTCCCCGCGCACCCGGTGTACCGCGAGTTCTTCCGGGACGTGGGCTTCGACGTGCGGCCTGAATACTTCGAGGAGATGGGCGTGCCCGTGCCCGCGAACAAGCGGGGGCACATGTGGACGGGCCTCAAGTACCAGGCGGTGACGGGGCAGAAGGTCGACCTGGGCCAGAAGGCGCTCTACGACGTGGACGCGGCCCGCACCCAGGTGAAGCAGCACGTGCGCGAGTTCTGGGAGCTGTTGGACTCGCGCCGCTCGCTCGTCCAGGACGGGCAGACGTTCGTGCTCGCGTTCGACACGGAGCTGTTCGGCCACTGGTGGCACGAAGGCATCGAGTGGCTGGAGGGCGTCATGCAGCCCGCCGCGCCCGTCGAAATCCAGGCCGCCACGCCGCCGCCCACGCCGCCGTCGCTGCCCCGGCTCTACTATTCGACGTGGGGGCGCGACTTCTACAGCGAGCACTGGCTGACGCCTGGCAACGCGTGGATGTACGCGCTCATCAAGCTGGTGGAGGCGCAGCTGCCGGAGCCGGTGGACGCGGAGACGCGCGAGACGTGGCGCCGCTTCGAGGTCTTCAGCGGCAGCGACCTGCTCTTCATGATTCCGGACCCGACGCAGCGGGACCGGGCGAGGGCGCTGTTCCTCGCGCGCTACGCGGACGTCGTGTCGCGGCTGAAGGACTTCTCCTCCGAGCTGCTCACGTCCTTCCCGGTGGACCCCTTCAAGTGCGTGCTCATCCAGGTGAGCAAGGCCGACGAGAAGGAGCAGCCGCCATTCCTGCTGCGCCGGCTGTCTCTGGAGGGCGTGAACACCGGAGCGCGCCGGGAGCTGACGCTGGACGCGGAGGTGCTGGAGGTCGCGGGCCTGCGCGTCGCGTTCCAGTACTTCCTGCTGCACCCGCAGGGCCGCTACGCGCTGCGCGTGGAGGGCTCCGAGCGCGAGCACGTCTTCCAGATGCCGGACTACGGCGTGCCGCTGCTCATCGCGCCGGACACCCGCACCTATCCCAAGTACGACCCGGAGGTGCTGTACCAGAAGCTGGGTGAGATCTGGGAGGGCGACCAGCGGCTGCCCCTCAAGATGAACCCCACGCTGCGCAGCCGCCACATGTACACGCGCGCGCAGGTGATGGAGGTGCTCGCGGGCAAGCGGACCGCCGTCTTCAAATACAACAAAGAGGGCTACGCGCTCTTGCGCTTCCGCGACCGGAGCCCGGCCCCGGCGTGCGTCGTCTTCGACGACACGGTGACGCTCAGCGACGCGGGCACGTACATCCAGGCGGGTGAGCTTTCCGTGCCCGTGGCGAACGACCCGGCGGCCATCGCGAGCCATGACTTCGACGCGGTGGTCTTCACCTGCTCGCTCAACTTCGAGACGGAGGTCCCGCACGTCCGCGCGCTGCTGGAGGTGGCCACGCGCAGGCGGCTGCCGGTGGTGTCGCTGTACGACGACATCCTCTATTACGACCTCTTCGACGGGCTGGAGCCGGACCCCCACCTCTTCTTCCGCGTAGCCGTGCCGGAGCAGGACGCGCTCGCGAAGCCGGGCCCAGAGGACTACGGGCCGCGCAACCTGCTGGGCGTCTTCGGCACGGACACGGTGCAGGGCAAGTTCACCACGCAGGTCTACCTGCGCGAGGCGCTGGCGAAGCACGTGCGCGTGCGCCACCACGCCACGGAGCCCACGGGCATCCTGCTGGGCTCCGACACGGGCTACTCGCGCGTGCTGCGTGTGGAGCCCCCGCAGCGGCTGGCGTTCGAGCGGCGGATCATGCAGGAGCTCGCGAACGACTGCGACCTGGTCATCACCGGCGGGCAGAACGGCCTGCTCTACGTGCCGGCGGGCATGGACAAACGGGCCAACGCCTCCACGCTCATCTACGAGACGTTCCTGCCGCGCCTGGTGGTGCTGACCGTAGCGGTGGATACGAAGCCGGAAGACGTCATCGCGACGCGCGAATATCTGGAGTCGCTGGCCCGCGAGCACAACGTGCCCTGCACGGTGGTGGGCCTGGCGATGATGGGCGGGCGCAAGCTTTTGGGCAGCCGCTGGACGGAGACGTGGTTCCTGGGCGTCCGGGACGAGGTGCTGGAGGAGGCGCGGCGGAAGATGGAGCAGCACACCGGCCTGCGCGTCCACGCCATTCCGGAGGAAGTGGACGCACTGGCGCGGAGCGTGCTCACGCACCTGTGATGGAAGCGGGCGGCGCGATGCAGGAAGAAGGGGCCCCCGGGCTGCGGCAGTCGGCGCGCTATCTCGCCGCGCTGCTGCGGCTCCTGCGTCCCGCGTGGGGCTCGCTCTTGAGGAGCGCGCTCCTGGGCCCGGTCATCACCGGGCTCTTGCTCATTCCGCCCTTCCTCACGCGGCTGTTGTTCGACCACGTGTCGTCCCCTCGGGACCTGGGGCTTCTGCACGTGCTGGTGCTGAGCATCCTCGCCGCGTCGGTGGCGGCGGCGCTCGTGGAGTCACTGTTCGGCTACTACTCCGCGTACCTCACGGTGAAGCTGGAGAGCTCCGCCACGCTCTATCTCTTCAACCACCTGCAGCACCTGCCGGACCGCTTCTTCTCCCGGCGTCAGGTGGGTGAGCTCACCAGCCGCTTCGACGACGCGAAGGCGGGCATGGCCCTGGTGCTGGGGTTGATCCGGCTCGTCTTCTCGCAGCTCACCTTCCTGGTCGTCATCCCCTTCACCCTGGCGTCGCTGCACTGGGAGCTGGCGCTGGCGGCCGTGGCCACGCTGCCCTTCGTGGTGGCGGTGCCGCTCGTCATCGGCCGCGCCATGGGGATGGCCTGGCAGGAGGTGATGGGCGTGCACGGCGCCCTCCAGGCGCTCCAGGTGGAGACGCTGCGGCAGAGCCGCACGACGAAGGTGCTGGCGCTGGAGCCGTTCATCTACCAGCGCGCGGCGGGGCTGATGCGGTCCGTGCTGCGGGCGCACCTGCGGGCCCACGGAGTGGAGGGGCTGATGCGGCTGTTCGAGCGCACGGTGGAGGCCGCGCAGACGGCGCTGTTCACCTGGCTGGGCTGGCGGCTCATCATCCAGGGGAAGCTGACGCTGGGCGGCTTCGTGGCCTTCGTGGCGTATGCCGCGTACCTGCGCGGGCCGGTCATCGAGGCCATCGGCTTCGTCACCGGCCTGCAGCAGCGAGGGGTCCACCTGCGCCGCTTCTTCGAGTACCTGCACGAGGCGCCGGAGCAGGACCCGGCCCGCTCGCTGACGCCGCCGGCTCCGCTGACCCAGCGGCTCTCTGGCGGGGTGGAGCTGGAGGACGTGTCCTTCGGCTACCTGCCCGGGCAGGACGTGCTGCGCGAGGTGAGCGCGCGCATCCGGCCTGGCGCGGTGGTGACCATCGTTGGCTCCAGCGGCTCCGGGAAGACGACGCTCGCGAGGATGCTGACGCGGCTGGAGGAGCCAGGTCGGGGGCGCGTGCTGTTCGACGGGAAGGACGCGCGGACGCTGGAGCTGTCCGACCTGCGCCGGCAGCTCGCGGTGGTGTGGCAGGACGTGGAGCTGTACCACGGCACCGTGCGCGACAACCTCACCCTGGGGCTCCCCGCCGTGAGCGAGGAGGACCTGCGGCAGGCCGTGCGGCTATGCGCGCTGGAGTCCGTCCTCGCCGCGCTGCCGCAGGGCTTCGACACGCCGGTGGCAGAGGCGGGCGCGAGCCTCTCCGGCGGACAGCGGCAGCGGCTGGCGCTGGCCCGGGCGGTCTTGCGCGACGCGCCCGTGCTGTTGTTGGACGAAGCCACCTCGCAGCTCGACGTGGAGACGGAGTCCGCCATCGTGCGGGCGCTGCTCGCGCGGGCCCGGGAGCGCGGACAGACGGTGGTGTTCATCACGCACCGGCTGGCCAACGCGCCCCTGGCCGACGAGGTGTGGATGCTCGCGGGAGGCCGGCTGGTGGGACAGGGGCCGCACACGGAGCTGCTCGCGCGCTGCGCGCCGTATCAGCGGCTGTTCCGTGCGGGCATGGGCGAGGCGGACGCCGCCTGACGCGGCGGAAAGGAAGGGTCCCGGTCATGGCGAACGAACTCCCACGCCCCACCGCGCAGCCGCTGCCCTCGCGGCTGCCGCTCCTGGAGGACCCGGACCACGCCGGCCTCTTCGTCGTGCGGCGCATTGGCACGCTCACGTTGCTGCTCATTTTGGTGCTCGGCGCGGGGATGGTGCTCGCGGGTTCGCTCGTGCACCTGACCGTGTCCGTTCCGGACGCCGTCCCGCCCCGCACGGAGTCCGTGTCGCTGGGCACCTATGTGTTCCGGCAGCTGAAGCTCTGGAGCCCTTCGCGGCAGGGAGGCACCTCGCCGTGAAGAAGGTGGGCATCATCGACAGCGGCGTGGAGGTGGCCTTCCTGCGCGAGCACGCGATGCACCTCGCGGGAGCGGCCACCTTCTCGCTCGACCTGGACGCGCAGGTGCTGGAGGCGCGCGCCTACGAACGGGAGGAGCTGGAGGCGTGGCGGGACGGCACGGGCACGCTGGACCTGGAGGACACGCATGGGCACGGCACGGCCGTCCTGAGCATCCTCTACGACCAGGTCCGTCCCTGGCCGGACGTGGAGGTCTACGTCGCTCGCGTCCTCGACCAGAACATCCGCGGACACTCGCTGTGCCTCGTGGAGGCGATGGGGTGGATGCTCGATGAGGTGGGCGTGGACGTGCTCAACCTGAGCCTGGGCACGACCCACCGCGCGCTGGAGGCGTCCATGCGGGAGGTCACGAACCGCGCGGCGGCACGGGGCGCCATCATCGCCTCCTCCGCAGGCGGCATGCCTACCCTGCCGGCGCAGCTGGAGTCCGTGGTGTCCGTGGGCGACCCCGCCCTCATGGAGCGCGTGGGCGCGGACGTGAAGGTGGACCACGTCGTGAAGGAGCGGGAGGTGAAGCTCTACATGGGCGGCCACTGGATGCAGGTGCCCATGACGACCAGCTTCGCCTGCGCGGTGGCGGTGGCCGAGGTGCTGCGCGAGGGACCGCCTCCGGGCTGGCGGCGCAAGCCCGGCTGAAGCACCTCACGGCGCGGATGCATCCTGGGTGGGCGGCGTCACCTCCATGGCCACGTCGCCCAGGTCCAGCACGTCACCGTCCTTCATCTTCAACGGCCGGCGCAGACGCCCCTGCGAAGGGCCGCCCAGGATGAGGAGGACGCGTTCGCCCGCGCGCACCCCGCCGAGGGAGAAGCGGCCCTCCGCGTTGGAGATGTGCTCCATCAAGGGCTCCTCCCCCTCGATGAAGACGAACGCGCCAGAGACGGGCGTCTTCGTGGCCGCGTCCACCACCCGGCCCCGAACGGTGCCGGAGGCCTCCAGGGGAATGTCCACTTCGAGCACCGCGCCCGTGGAGGGCGAAGCCGTGGTCTCGCCGATGGAGCCATCCACCGTGCGCGCCGTCAGCTTCACGGGGTCGGGCGGGACGTCGCGTAACTCGAAGCGGTCGCCGGAGAACTCGAAGGGGCCTTCGCCGTTGGGCAAGTAGCCCTTCTGGAGCCGGAGCGAGAGGGTGAAGCCGCGAACAGGCTCTCCCTTGCGCACCACGCGGCCGCGAAGGAAGGCCGAAGGCCTCAGCCGCACCACCACCTCCTTTTCGAGGGTGATGGGCACGGGCTCGCTCGATCGTCCTCCATTGCGCGCGACCAACAGCGCGCGGTCCGGGTGGGTGAACCCCGGTCGGAAGGAAACGGTGAAGCGCCCCTCCACATCCGTGGGTGTCATCGACAGGGGGACGCCCTTTCCTTCCGCGGCCGTGAGGGTGATGACGGCGTGGGGCGACGGCGAGCCATCCGGCTCCAGGACGACACCCCGGTACGCGCGCTCCTCGGGCGGCTCCTCCCAGATGAACTCGACCTGGGCCGTCCGTCCCACCTCCACGCGCACCTGCTCCTGCTTGCCCTGAACGAAACGACCGCGCGCCGCGAGCGTGGCCGTGTAGGCGCCGGCGGGAAGGGTCATCCGGAAGACCCCGTCCGCGCCCACGGCGGCACTGCCGAGGGTCATCCCCGTGGCCCCCGGCTGCCTGTCCGCCATGGCCGTCACCTCCAGCTGACCCTCCGAGAGGTCTCCACGGGCCGCGCGCACCCTGCCCTCGAGGGTCCCCGTGCCATCCAGGGTGAAGTCCGCCCGGGCCGTGCGGTTCTCCTCCACGGAGACGGTCTGGCGGATGCCCGCCGTCGTCCCATCCTGGCTCGCGGAGAGGGACAGGATGCCCGTGGCGATTCCCTCGAGCCGATAGTGGCCGTCCGCGTTCGTGCGGGCCTCGATGGAGCTCAACTCCATTCCCCGGCTCCAGCCGTTGACGCCGGAGATCCGGGCCGCGGCCACCGGCGCTCCGTTCCGGTCTCGCACCTGGCCCTCCACCGCGCCGGTGCCCGAGAGCTGAAGTTCCACGGGAAAGCGTTCGCCCTGCCTGACCGTCAGGCCCCGGCGCATGGCGGGTGAGTAGCCCGAGGCCGTGACCTTCGCGTCGTAGCCGCCGGGGGCAAGCCCCCGCACGAGGAAGTGCCCCTCCGCGTCCGACACGGCGACGCCGGGGTCCGCGTCCCCGCCGGAGCGGCTGACGTCGACGCGCGCTCCCTCCACCGGCTTGCGCGAAAGCGCCTCGACGACGCGGCCCTCCAGCACCGCGCCCGGTCCCAGCTGGATGCGCACGTCGCGCACGGTGCTGCCCGCGGCGCAGAGCACTGGCAGGTCAAGCGCGCCGGACTCCTCGCCGCGCCGCGCGGACAGGAGATGGGAGCCGGGCTCCACCTCCACGGAGAAGCCGCCCTGCGCACCCGTCGTCACCACCTGAGAGGCGCTGCCGCCGACCCGCACCTCGGCGTCCGCGGCAGGCAGGCCCTTCGAGTCCACGACGAAGCCCTCGATGACGCTCGCCAGCCGGAGCGCCAGCGTCAGCGGGCCTTCCGTGGGGATGAGCAGACGGCCCAGCACCAGGCGCGCGTAGCCGGGGGCGCGGGCCTCCAGCTTGTAGGTGGCCGGGGTGAGTCCGTCGATGCGGAAGTTCCCCCGCTCGTCGCTCGTGGCATAGACGCGCTCGTCGTCGGGAGCATCCGGGCGCTGCCAGGTCTCCAGGTCATGGGCGTGCGCCGTGAGGACGATCTCCACGAGCGGTAACGGTTCATTCGTTCCGCGCACCACCGTGCGGCCCGTGAGTGATTGCGCGGGCTCCAGGGAGATCCGCAGCGCCGTGCGCGACTCACCGAGCGGGCGGGACACGTCATGCAGCAGAGGGGTCCGGCCCGGAGCGCGCACCGCCACGAGATAGCGCCCGGGCCCGGAGGCAAGCCGGACGTGGCCTTGCGGATCCGTGACCCCAGAGCCCATCAGCGTCCAGGTGGATGCCCGCGCCCCCCGTGCGTAGAGCCGCACGGTGGTTCCGAGTGAAGGCTTTCCATCGGACAGCACCTCCACGTCCAGGATGCCATCCGCTTCGCTCGGGGACCGCGACGCCGGGAGCCCCTCCACGGGGGCGGAGCGCTCCGGCGTGGGCACAGGGTTCGAGGGGCGCTTGCGCGTCAGTGCGGCTTCCGCGTTGCCCTCCGGCGCGTCCGGTCCTCCAGAACGCAGCGCCCAGAACAGCACGAGGCCGCACGCGACCAGGACCGCCACTCCACCGATGAGCCACCTGCGCATGCCCGCCGTCCTCGCCCCCGCCTCCATGGGGCACATGGCCACCAGTATCCCCCGAAGCGGCGCGCGCGTCCCCGCACGGTGAAGCCGTCACGGGTGGAGCCGGCCTCCCGCGAGGAAGATGTACAGCACGCTCACGGCGCCCCCCACGAGCAGTCCCACCAGCAGCAGGATGAGCCAGGAGCTGACGGGCGCGGTGGGCCCCGCGATGGTCTGCGTCTTCCAGCGCTCGGTGTCGGCGGCCACGGCTTCCAGCTGCTGCTCCAGCCGCGCGATGTCTCCGTGCCTGGCGTCCAGTTCGGCACGGACCCGCGTGAGCTCGGCGTCGGCTTCAGTGCTGGGATTCTCCATGCGTTCCATGGGCGAAGCTCCTTGGGGCTACGGAACCGGGAAGGTGGGCGGAGGTCCGCTGTCCCACGCTGGCTTGTACGTGGGACTGGAGGCCTCCGGAGGCATCCTGCCGCCTCCCCAGACGACGGCCCACTGGAGCAACACCCCTCCCAGCACTACCCCCACCACGAACGCGACGATTCGATACTCCGAAGCCGGCCGGGGCTCCTTCACGGCCCGCGCCTGCCACTTGCGGGCCTCTCGGGAGCGCGCCTCCAGGGTCTGCTCCAACTCCTGCACCTTGCGCCGCGCGGCCGCCAGCTCCACCTGCGCGCGCTCAAGCTCGCTCCGGACCTCATGACCGGAGCGGCCGACCCCACCCTGGACGCGTTCCACGGACCGCACCTCCCCGTGCAGCGAGCCTACCGCAGGGCCCCGCCGTAGCGGGAATCCCTACCGGGCCACCGGCCGGAACCACGTGGGCTCGGAGCGGACCGTCGTGCCGCCCGTGAACATGCCTCCGGCGAAGAAGGCGTCCTCGAAGAAGTGGTACGGGTGGACGAGCTCCGGGCGGCTGACGGCCTCCAGCTTCGCGGCGAGCGCGTCGGGGATCCGCACGTCGAGCGCACGCAGGTTCGCCTCCAGCTGCTCCATCCGCGTCGCGCCGATGATGGTGGACGCCACGCCGGGCCGGCGCGTCACCCACGCGAGCGCCACCTGCGCGGGCGAGCGGTCCAGCTCCGTCGCCACCTCGCGCAGCACGTCCACGATGGCCCAGTTGCGCTCGGTGAAGAGCTTCTCGAAGCCCGGGTTGCCCCCGCCCTGGATGGATGGCAGCCGTCCCTCGCCCTTCGCATGTGTGCCCTCGCGGGTGTACTTGCCGGACAGGAGTCCCGACGCCAGCGGGCTCCAGGGCGTGATGGACGCGCCCAGCGCCAGCGCCGCGGGGATGTGCTCGCGCTCGATGAGCTGGCGCGGGAGCTGCTCCCCCGCCGCTGAAATGAGCCTGGCCGCTCGACTCCCGCTCGGGCAGGCGGGCATGCTGCGCGTCGCTGAGTCCCCTTCTCGTGGACTGTTATGGCGGAAGTCGGGCGGGTCCCACACCGAAAGGACAGGAACATGGCGCAGCACGGACAGCGTGTCGGTCTCTTCATGGCGCTCACGATGGCGGCGGCCCTGCTGGGCGCTCCCGCCCACGCGGCGAACACGGCGAAGAAGCCCAAGCCCTCCACTTCCGCGAAGGCGGACGCCGGAGTCGAAGACAAGGACGCGGGCACGGCCGCCACGCCGGAGAAGGACACCACCGCGTCCGAGGGCGCCGGCCGCTGCACGGGCAAGGCGAACTTCTGTGGCGTCTTCTCCCAGATGTACTGCAGCAGCCAGCCTGGATGTGCCTACATGTTCGGGTCCAATATGTGCGGCGGCGTGGCCATCGCGTGCGAGAAGGCCACCAACGAAGCGTTCTGCAAGAAGATCAAGGGCTGCTCCTGGAAGTAGCCCTCTCGCACTGCCGGGGGACTCCATGCCGAAGCGCGAATTCGACGAGGGCATCGACACCGCGACCCTCCCCCGCATCTCCATCCTGTTCATCCCCTTCGACGCGGCGAAGAAGTTCTACAAGGCCAACACCGCCAAGGGCGTGAAGGGGCTGAGCGCGACGCTGGATGACACGGGGGCGCGGGTGGACGGGGCGAACCTCGCGAACCCGCTCGTCCCCAGCATGGCCTCCAGCGCGTTCCTGCAGGGGCCGGACATCGCAGCGAAGCTCGCTGACATCGTGGAGCAGGAGTGCGACCTCATCCGCAACATGCACGTCCGCGACGCCGACTATGACGACAACCTCCAGTCATGGTTGGCGAGCAACGGCCCCCAGGCGGCGGACACGTCCCAGTGGAGCGACCGGCGCAAGAGCCGCATCGAGCGGAACCTGCGCGGCTACAAGCACTACCCCGTCTTCATCTTCCTGTCGGAGAACCCCACGGGCTCGCCCTTCCCGGACCGCATCGACGTCCCGGGCCTGGGCATGTCCTACGTGCGCAAGCACCTCATCGACGACGCGACGGTGAAGGGCATCAAGCACGTCAACGAGATTTCCCTCTACCTGCGCGAGGACATCGACGGGCAGTTGGACAACGTGAAGGAAGACGGCTTCTACCTGGAGGCCACCACGCTCACGCGGAAGACGGCGTCCATCCAGACGAAGCTGAAGTCCAAGGACGAGTACATCCTCAAGGTGACGCTCGGGAACCGGTATGGCTATTCGGTGACGGTGGCCGGGGTGCACCTGCGCGCGTCGCTGACGGGCTCCAACCCGCACGAGCGGCAGGTGGAGCGCAATGCCTTGCAGGCCCTCTGCAAGACCGAGGGCATCCAGGTGATGGTGGGGGACTTCAACATGGACCTCCAGGAGACGGCCCAGGGCAGCCGGGGCGTCTTCTTCGACGGCCGGCCGGAGACGCAGCCCACGTACATGCTGGCCCACAAGAGCAGCGAGGCCATCCCGCTCTTCCAGCAGCAGTATTCGAACTCCGCCGGCAACGCCCACTACATGGGCTACTACCAGGCGGACACGGAGCACCTGGAGCTGTCCGGTCCCGGCATGTTCGGCCTGATGGGCGCCAGCGGCTCCCGGCACCTGAAGTCCGAGGGCAAGTACTACTCGGACCATCCGTCCATCTACCTGCAGGTGAAGTCCACGCGCCTGACCGACGAGGCGCGGGACAAGATCTTCCGCCGGAAGATCTTCCGCATCGTGAAGCCCAAGCAGTAGGGCTCCGTTCGCGTCAGTACACGTAGGGCGTTTTGCGCGCCCACTCCGTCTTGCCGTATTGCTTGTGGAGGTACGCGAAGGCCTTCTTCGCCTCCGGGGTGTTCTGGCCGCAGCCCCGCTTGCTGGAGCGGACCGCGCGGAACAGCGCGATGGGCGAGCGCGGATCCTCCGGGTGCGCCTTCGCCCAATCCAGCGCCACGCCGGAGAAGAAGGCCACGGAGGAGCCCGCCTCGTTGAGGGCCTTCCACTCCGCGGCGGCGTCCGCCCGCTCCTCTTGGCTCGCGAACGGGAGCGGCGTCTTCAGCGGATCCTCCAGGTTCTTCGGCCCCGGCACGCACCAGCCGTTGCGGTACCAGCTCAGGTCCTCGGTGAGGTCCAGCTTCGGGGAGGCGTTGGCCAGCCGGTCCCTGGCGGGCTCCAACCTCGCGGAGACGACCGGCAGTCCCATGATCAACAGCCGCGCGTCGAACTGGCGCTCCTCCGCCGTGGGCCGCGCCACGATGGCCAGCAGCTCCGCGCGGGCCTTGGGCTCCGTCTCAGCGAGCGTGGTCGCCTGGGCCTTGAGCATGGCGTCATCCCCCACCACCGCGGCGCGGGCGAACACGGCCCACGACAGCTGCCGGCGCAGCTCGGGGGTCAACGACGGAAGCGCGGCCCACTCGCGCAACCGGCGCGTGGGGACGTGGGACTCCAGGAAGGTGGCCCGCGCGGCGCTGAGTCCCATGGGTGCGCTGCCGTCCTGCTGGGGGGCCAGGACGGACTCCTCCACCAGGAACTGGGCCGCGTTGCGCAGGGCCTCGTCCCAGCCGTTCGCCAGGTGCAGCCGCTCCTCTCGCAAGGCGTTGTCCGTGGAGAGCTGGTCGCGCACCTGCTCCGGGGGAATGGCGTCCAACCGCGCCCGGGCCTCCGCCAGCTGTCCCCGCTCCCGCAGCAGCTGCACGGAGCGCCACGCGAGCGTCATGCCCGCGGGAGACTCCACCGGCACCTTCCCCGCGTCCGCGAGCAGCGTGGACACCTCCGGCGAGTCCGCGCGGGCCGACAGCAGCGCGAGCACGAGCCAGGGCTGATTCCCGGACTTCTTCCAACGGGCCACGGCGGTGCCGTAAGCCTTCGCGGGCCACGGCGCCTCCGGAGCACCGGGCTCCTCGGTGATGGGGGTGGACATGAACCGGAGCCACTCGAAGAGCTCCGCCGCGCGAGGCTTCAGCCCTGGGCAGGTGACGGCGTTGCCCTCCGCGTCGGCCCCTAGAGAAAGGCCGGCCAGCTCCGACTCCAGTCCAGAGCCCGTCCCCTTCTCCAGCACCCGCGAGAACAGCTCGCACCGCCAGGTGGCCGGCGACAGGCGCAACCGCACGAGGGACAGCAGGCGCCGCGCGGGCCCGTGCACCTCGCGCAGCTTCGGATCCGCGAGCACCTTCTGGATGGCCTCCTCCGCCTTGGTGAAGCGCGCGAGCGATGCCTCGTCCACCTTGCGCACCTCGTAGTAGTCGTCCGGCTGTAGGAACAGCGCCTCGCGAACGCGGGTGCGGGCCACGAGGTACGCGGCGAGGACCCGGTAGGGCGAGTCCGCGGTGCTGGCGATGTTCTGGAGGGCCTCCGCCGCCGCGTCGAACTTCCCGCAGTACAGGTGCATGGCCGCGGCCTGGTAGTCGCGCTCGGCCTGTCTGCGCGTCTTCTCCCGGGGCGTCAGCGACTCCTCGATGCCCGGCGCCGGGTCGGCCAGGGTGCAACCCTTGCTGAAGACGTTGTCCTGGTTGCCCACCCACTCCTTCAGCAGGGCCGGACGCTGCTTCCATTCCTTCGCGAGCGCGCGGGCCGTGACCGCGGCGTGCAGGAAGGCATCACCGTGGATATAGGCGTCGTTGGAGGTGTACACCAACTGGTTGGCGTCCACCTGCGGCAGGTCCTTGGCGGGCACGACCTCCTGCCGGACGGCGGTCCATTGATCACGGGCCCAGCTCGGGTCGGGCCCATAGCGGCCCTCCGCGTCCGTCCAACCCACCACCAGGTGCTTCTGCTCATCCGCCGTGGTGGGGATGCCCATCATCGAGCGAAAGGCGAAGGCGAGGTACGGCGGGTCGAAGGTGCGGCGGAGGATGCCCAGGCGTCCGGCGGCGTAGTTGCTGAAGGGCCGGTCGGGATTGTCCACGACGGAGAAGCGGGGCGCGGGCCCGAAGTCGGGTCCGCAGGCATCGGCGATGACGGGAGGCAGCAGGACCGCGAGGCCCACGAGCCCCAGGACTGTTCTTGCGTTCTTCATGGTCGGGTCTCCGCCACGGCGCGAGCGAACGCATCGGGCGTCCACGGCCGGGGGTTGAAGAGATAGAGGGTCGAAACGCCGGGAGGCACGGGCTGCCACTCGTCCATGGCCAGGCCCATGCTGCCCGAGCACGGACGGGGCAGGCCGCGCGCGAACCGAGCACGCCAGACCGGCGCGTCCGGCCCCATGCGAAAGAGCTGCGGCACCACTTCATCCACGGGCGCGCGGGCAATCCAGCTGCCGGACACACACCACGACGCGAGCCCCGTGATGGACAGCGGCATCCCCGGAGGCAGGCGCGCGCGCAGCCGCTGGAGCATGTCGACGTAGGCGTCGTATTCCGAAGCGCGGGCATCGAAGTCGAGTTGCAACGCCGTCACGTCAGGGCGGCGTCGCGCGAGCGCATCCAGGCTCCCGGCCAGCGACTCCAAGCGCTCCGGACCGAAGCGCGCGAGCGAGCTTCCCGGAAGCATCTGCAACCGCACGGTGGCCTTCAACGAGACACCCAGAGGAACCCGGAGCGGCTGCCTGCGAGGCACCAGGTGCTCATCCTCGTCGGTGAGATCAATCGTCGCGAGCAGGAAGGCGACATCCACCGTGCGGCCTTCCAGGAAGCGCAGGTCCTCCGGCCGCTCCCACGCCCAGAGGACGAGCCGGGGCGGCGGAGACACCGCCGGCGGCATGGCCACGAACAGCGGCAGGCACAGCAGCGTGAGGACAGCAGTGGCCCGCAGGCCGCGCCGTGGGCCTTGTGCCGCGTGCGAATGAGACTGTTCGGGGAGCATCGCGGCCAGGAAGCCACGGCCGGGCACCCTGCCCAGCCGGCACTGCGACACATAGCAACCCACGCGCCACCCGGTCATCCACGCGCGCTTGCGCCTACGGCTCAGGTCGTCCCGGTCGTGGCGCGAACTCCGACGCAGCGGGTGCCGCGCCCACCGCCCGCCTCACTTCCCCGCCTTGACCCCCAGCATCCGCAGCGCCAGCTCCGCGTGCAGGTCCGCCAGCGCGTCCACATCCAGCGCGGGAGAGGGTTCGAACCAGTAGGGCAACCGCAACCCCATGGCGGAGATGGCCGCGGCGACGACGCCCGCGTTCGGCACGGAAAACATGCCCTGCGCGCGCCCCCGCTCGATGACCGCCATCAACAGCGCCGACGACTGCTCCCGCAGCGCCAGGGACGGCGCCGCCAGCTCCGGCGGCAGCGCATGGATTTCGTCGTTCACCACCACCGCCAGCTGCGGATGGGTCGCGTGCAGCTGCGTGTGCGCCCGGACCAGGGCCCGGAGCTGCTCCACCGGCTTCGCCCCCGCGCCGAGCAGCGCCGTGCGCAAGCCCTCGTGGTGCGCCTCGTGCCCCAGCCGCACCAGCTCCGCGAGCACGTGCTCCTTGGAGGGGAAGTGCGCGTAGAGCGCGCTGGGCCGCAGCTCCAGTTCCTTGGCCAGGTCCCGGATGGACGCGTCATGGAAGCCCCGGCTCGCGAAGAGCTGGAGCGCCGTCTCCAGGATGCGGCGACGCGTGCCGTCAGCCAGCGCCGAGGCCGGAAGCACCGCCTTGCGCGCACGAAGACGGGACGGGGATGAAGACGCCATGGGAGCCACCTTG
Source organism: Corallococcus sp. CA041A (assembly GCF_003612075.1). Classification (NCBI taxonomy): domain Bacteria; kingdom Pseudomonadati; phylum Myxococcota; class Myxococcia; order Myxococcales; family Myxococcaceae; genus Corallococcus; species Corallococcus sp. CA041A. The sequence continues at coordinate 14,632 of NZ_RAWF01000064.1, read as the reverse complement.
AAAAACGAACGGTCGTTCAGCTACGGTTCCACCGACCCTGGAAGCGTAGTCCAACCCCTCTCTGAACGGTCGTTCACCCGACGATGCCCACGTTCTCCCTTCCCGACGGCGTCACCCTGCACCTCCAGGAGTCCGGCGAGGGAGCGCCCATCCTGCTCCTCCACGGGCTGGGTTCGTCCGGCAGCGACTGGGAAGCGGTGGCGCCCCGGCTGTCCGCGCATCACCGCGTGCTGGTGCCGGACGCCCGAGGCCACGGTCAGAGCGACAAGCCGGCGGGCGCGTATGGCGTGGCCCTCTTCGCGCGGGACATCGCCGCGCTGTGTGACGGGCTGGGGCTGAAGCAGGTGCACGTCGTCGGCCTGTCCATGGGCGGGATGATGGGCTTCCAGCTGGCGGTGGACCGGCCGGACCTGGTGCGCAGCCTGACCGTGGTCAACAGCGGGCCGGACATGGTCGCGCGCACGTTCCGCCGGAAGATGGAGTTCGCGGCGCGACTGCTGGTGTTGCGCCTGATGGGTCCCCGCGGGCTGGCGAAGCGCGTGGCCCCCAGGCTGTTCCCAAAGCCGGAGCAGGAGGCCCTGCGCCAACGGGCCATCGAATCCCTGGGCGCCAACGCGCCGGACGTGTACCTGCGCGCGACAAAGGGGCTCGTCGGATGGAGCGTCCAGGACCGGCTGAAGGACATCACCTGTCCCGTGCTCGTGCTGCACTCCGAACGGGACTACACGCCGCTGTCCACGAAGCAGGCCTACGTGGGCCAGCTCAAGGACGCGTGGCTCCAAGTGCTGACGGATTCCGGGCATGCCGCGCCCGTGGATCAACCCGGACAGGTCGCTGACGCGGTGGAGCGGTTCCTCCGGGAAGTCGAGTCACCCGGGCGCATGACGCGTCCTGGCTGAAGCAGGAGGCAGACACATGTCGGTGACTCGGAAGGTCCAGGCCATGTCTCGCATGGCGGTGGTGGTGTGCGCGCTGTTCGCCGTGTTGGGAACCACCCAGGCCCGCGCGGGAGAGTGGGTCCACGGCGTCTATTCGAACGTCTGGGGCACCCGGAGCTACCAGCTCTGGGTCCCCACCGGCTACCAGCCCGGTGAGCCGCTCCCGCTCGTCGTGGGGCTGCATGGCTGTCTTCAGAACCCGGACCAGTTCGCGGGCCTGTCGCGGCTGAACGCGAAGGCGGACGCGGAGAAGTTCCTGGTGCTCTATCCCAATCAGGCGATGTTCGCGAACGGCACCCAATGCTGGAACTTCATGTTCTCCTCCAACCAGGAGCGAGGCATTGGCGAGCCGTCGATCATCGTCGGCATGGTGGACCAGGTGAAGAGCCACTACGCGGTGGACTCGCGCCGCGTCTACCTGGGCGGCGTCTCCGCGGGCGCGGTGATGACCAGCATCCTGATGGCCTGCTACTCGGATGTGTTCACCGCGGGCATGGTGGGCGCGGGCGCCATGTACAAGGCGGCCACCACGGCGTCCGGCAGCCTCTATGCCATGACGTTCGGCAGCATCTATTCGCCGGATGACCGGGGCTATGACGCGTGGGCGTGCTCGGGCAAGCCGCGCCGGAAGGTGCCGGTGCTCGTGGTGCACGGCACGTCCGACGACGTCGTCAATCCCGTCAACGGACAGCAGACCGCACGCCAGTTCGTCCAGACGAACGACTACGGCGACGACGGCTCCAACAACAACAGCGTGTCCAACACCCCGGCCCGGACGACGTCCGCTGTTTCACCGGGAGGCCGCAAGTACACCGTGAGGGATTACGTCTCCAATGGCGTGCTCCTGGTGCAGCACATCGAAATCCAGGGCATGGGTCACGCATGGCCCGGCGGTGACGGCGCCTTCCCGTTCGCGGACCCGGCGGGTCCCGACGGAACCACCATCATGTGGGACTTCTTCAAACAGCACTCCCGCTGAAGGGGCGCGGTCCGTCCGGCGGCTCCCGGACTACCCGGGAAGACGTGGACAGCCCATCCGCCGACATGTTGAGCTTGGGTCAAAGGCATCCATCGCCCGTACGCCCGAGACGCCGGCCCCATGTCCTTCTTCGAAGTGCTTTCACCGGTTCCACAGAAGATGGACATGGGGGGTGACCTCCCCCTGCGCTTCCGCACGCGTCCGCTGCTCGGCCAGGTCGTGTGGCCGCTGCTCGGGCTGGTGCTGCTGGTCGTGCTCCCCGCCGCCTACGCACTGGACCAGGGCCTGTCCCTGGCCCTGCTGCGCGAGCAATGGATGCTGCCGCTGGTGGGCGTCCTGGGCCTGTTCGTGACCGGGACGCTCATCGTGCGGTGCGTGACGACCCGCTTGGAGGTGTTGGTGACGGCCTCGGAGGTGTCGCTGCGCGGTGGAGGGGCCCTGAGCGCCTTCACCTGGAACGAGCCCCTGGATCACTACGCGGGCCTTGACTGCGAGCGGCGCCACCACCCGGACTGGATTGGCGCGCAGGACGAGTACGGCATCGCGCTGACGCACCGGAAGGACCCCGAGCGGAACGTCGTCGTGCACTGGGGCCGCGATGCCCGGCGCTTCGAGGACCGGCTCGCGCGCTACGCCCAGCTCCTCCGGCTCCCCATCCGCCGGGAGCAGCGCGCGCCCATCGCGCAGCCGCGCGTCGCCCGGAGGTAACCGCTCCCACTCCGCCTCCCCTCCCGCCACGGGCGTCCCTTGACGCGTCGGAGATTTCCGACGTATCAATCCGGGCCATGTCCGAACCGGATGTCTTTTCGGCGCTCTCCAATCCGGTGCGCCGGGAAATCCTGCTGCAGCTGCGCAAGGGGCCTCGCGCGGTGAACGACCTGGCGAGCGGCTTCAACCTGGGCCGGCCCGCCGTCTCCGAACATCTCCAGGTCCTGCGCAAGGCGCGTCTCGTCCGCGAGGAGCCGCGCGGCCGTGAGCGCTACTACCACCTGGATCCGCGTCCGCTGTCGGAGGTGGACGACTGGCTCAAGGCCTTCACGCACTACTGGAAGCAGCGGCTCGCCGCGCTCGAGGACGTGCTCGACGAGGAGTCACGCAAATGAATCCCCCCGCCGTCATCCAACTGGACCACGTGTATGCCCATCCGCCCTCCGCCGTGTGGAAGGCTTTGACGGACCCGGCGCTCCACGCGAAGTGGTGGGCTGCGGGCGACGTGCGCCCCGTCGTGGGCCACCGCTTCACGCTCGACATGGGCGCCTGGGGTCAGCAGCCCTGCGAGGTGCTCGCGGTGGAGCCGGAGCGGCTGCTCCAGTACCGCTTCGCCACGGGAACGCTCGACACGACCCTCACCTGGCGGCTCGCGCCGGAGGGAACGGGGACGCGGCTCACGCTCGTCCACGAAGGCTTCAACCTGGACTCGCCCATGGGCCGCCGGGCCTTCGAAGGGATGAAGCCGGGCTGGCCGGGGGTGCTCGCACGGCTGGGCACCGCGCTCGGCGCCTGAGTGCCCGCCCCCTGAGACGAGGCGTGGACGCACGGGGGGAACGCGGATACAAGGCCGCCGAATGGAGGCCGTACCCGTGAAGAAGCCCACCCTCGTCACCGAAATCTCGAAGGAGTTCACCTTCGAGGCCGCGCACCGCCTGCCCAACGTTCCGGAAGGGCATAAGTGCTCGCGGGTGCACGGCCACAGCTACCGCATCGAAATCACCCTCCGCGGCCCCGTGCATCCGCAGTTCGGGTGGATCGTGGACTTCGCGGAGCTGAACGCCGCCTGGCAGCCGCTCCACGCCCAGTTGGACCACCGGCTGCTCAATGACGTCCCCGGCCTGGAGAACCCCACGAGCGAGCTGCTGGCCGCGTGGCTCTTCGAGCGCGTGAACGTGCCCGGCACCACCGTCGCGCGCATCCGCGTGGCGGAGACCTGCACGTCCTCGTGCACCGTCTACGCCGCGGAAGGCTGAAGCCGCTTCAGCGCTCTATCTGGCCCAGGTTGGCGTGGATGACCGCGCCATTCAGGACCGGGGTGGTGGCGCAGAGGTAGAGCACGCCGGAAATCTCCTCCGGCGTGATGAGCCGCCCGAACGTCGTCATCCCCGCCACGCTCGCCCGGACCGCGGGGTCCGTTCCCATGTGCTCACGGAGCATCTCCGTGTCCGTAAAGCCGGGGCAGACGCAGGCGGTGTGGACCTGGGTCCCCGCCAGGTCCTGGCAGGTGGCCCGCATCATCCCGATGAGCGCGTGCTTGGTCGTCACGTAGGACGCCACGCCCTTCACGGCCTTCTCCCCCAGCGTGGACGACACGTAGAGCAGGGACGAGCCGTCCGTGAGCAGCGGTCGCGCCAGGCGGTTGAGCACCAGTGGGGCCACCACGTTGACCTCCAGCACGCGGCGCAGGTGGTCCGCGTCCATGCTCAGCGCGTCGTCGTGCTCGTAGAGAGCGGCGTTGTGGATGACGGACAAGCGCCCTGGTCCGGCGCCGTCGCGCAGCGCCGCTTCGACCGCGGGCTCCCAGCCCGGTACGGCCAGGTCCACCGGCACGTTGACGACGCCCGGCACGGTGCAGGGGCTTCGCGACACGTTGATGACGCGCCAGCCCTCCTTGAGGAAGCGCTCCGCCGCCGCCCGACCAATGCCCCGGCTGGCGCCGGTGATGAGGACCTGATCAGACATCGCGTTTCCACTCCCAGGAGGCCCACTGGCCAGGGCCGGAGGCGCACTTCACCACCAGCCCGGTGATGTGGTCGCGCGCCATGCCGCTGCCGTCGCCCACCAGCTCCTCGCCGAAGACGCGCGCCAGCTCCTCCAGCGACACGTTGGCCACCGGGAGCACCGTGACGTCGCGCGCGAGGAAGCGCAGCTCCTCGCCGTTGAAGTGCGCCACGTGGTTGCCCTTTTCGTCCCGCTCCAGCCGCAGGTGCTTGGAGCGGCTGGGGAGGAAGAACGTCTCGTTCCAGGACTTGCAGCGGTTGATGATGGCCTGCTTGAGCGGGCCGTAGTCCGAGAGCAGGCCATCGTCGGCCACCTCCCCCGTCAGCGCGACGTAGACGGAGAAGTTGTGCCCATGCAGGTTCTCGCGGTGCGTGGCGGAGAAGATGGTGAAGTGCCCCGCGGAGAACTTCATCTCTTCCTTGTGCAGCTCGAGGGTCGTGGTGCGCGGAGCCATGGGATGGCCCAGGGCATACCACCCAGGGCCAAGGCCGGACTAGAAGAGGAAGTCCGTGGTGAGGAAATCCGACTCTCTGCGCGTCAGGATGGATTGGACGAGCGCGGTGTTGTCCGGCGTCGTCTTCGTCGCCACCAGCGTGCGGATGGAGAACACCCGCAGCGCGTCCGCCACGGACAGCGTCCCTTCCGCGGAGTCCTTGCGGCCGTTGAACGGGAACGTGTCCGGCCCGCGCTGGCACTGGCAGTTGAGGTTGATGCGGCCCACCTGGTTGGAGAACGCGTCGATGAACCGCCCGACGCGCGCGGAGTCCTTCCCGAACAGGCTCAGCTGCTGACCGAACTGCGACTCCACCACCAGCCGCACGGCCTCCGCGTCCTCGTCGAAGACCATCACCGGCACCACCGGACCGAACTGCTCCTCCGTGGCGAGCCGCATGTCGCGCGTGACCGGGTACACCACCGTGGGTGAATAGAACGACCGGGCCCCCTGCCCGCCCGTCTGGTTGACCACGCGCGCGCCCTTCGACACCGCGTCGTCCACCAGCCCCTGGAGGTATGTCGCCTTGCCCGGCTCCGGCAGCGGCGTGACGGCGACGCCCGGGTCCCAGGGCATGCCGGGCTTGAGCTTGTCCACGGCGGCGGTGAACTTCGCGAGGAACGCGTCCACGATGTTCCGGTGCACCACCAGCAGCTTGAGCGCCGTGCACCGCTGGCCATTGAAGGACAGCGTGCCGGTGATGCACTCCTTCACCGCGTTATCCAGGTCCGCGTCCTCCAGGATGATGGCCGGGTTCTTCGCGTCCAGGCCCAGCACGGACTTGAGGCGGTGCGGCCGGGGGTGCATGCGCTTCAGTTCGCTGGCGCCCTTGTTGGTGCCGATGAAGGCGAACAGGTCCACCTGCCCGCTCTCCATCAGCGCGCCCACGGTCTCCCGGCCCCGGCCATAAATGATGTTGATGACGCCGGGCGGGAAGCAGTCCCGGAACGCCTCCAAGAGGGGCCGCACCAGCAGCACGCCGAACTTCGCCGGCTTGAACACCACGGTGTTGCCCATCAGCAGCGCGGGGAAGAGCGTGCTGAAGGTCTCGTTGAGGGGGTAGTTGTACGGCCCCATGCACAGGGCCACGCCCATGGGCGCGCGGCGGATCTGCGCCATGATGCCCTGGTCCTGGACGAAGCGGGACGAGGTGCGATCCAACTCCTTCAGCGCGCGGATGGTCTCCACGATGAGATCCACCGTGCGGTCGAACTCCTTCTCCGAGTCCGGCTGCGTCTTGCCAATCTCCCACATCAGCAGGTTCACCACGGCGGTGCGCTGGGCGCGCATGGCGGTGAGGAAGCGCTCCACGTGCTCGATGCGCTCGGCGACCTTGAGGGAGGGCCAGACGCCCCGGCCGGAGTCGTAGGCCTTCACCGCCGCCGCCAGCGCGTCCAGGGACTCACGCGAGGTGAGCAGCGGGGTCGCGCCAATGACCTTCTGCTTCAGCCCGTCCGGGGTCCGGACGAACACGGGGCTCGCCACCGGGTTGAGCTCACCGGCCCAGGTGCGCAGCTCGCCTCCCACCAGGTACTCGCGCTGCTCCAGATAGGCAGGCAGCCGCACGCCGGGGGGAATCTGCTCTTCGGAGGGAAAGAGGGTGTCGAGTGCCGTCATGGACGGCCTTTCTAATCAGACACCGCGCCCCCGGCACGGTTTCCCTTCATGATGAAACCATGATGAGGAGACGAGCCCCCCATGCGGTTCGATGCGGGGCGCATCTGGATGATGGCTCCACCCTGATGCGCGAGAGGTGGTCCATGCTGAAGTCCCTCCTGAGAAGTGCCCTGCCCCTGCTCTTGATGATGCTCCCCGTGGCCACGCGGGCCCAGCTGGATGCGGGCGCCCCCGCTACGAGCACCATCATCGGCACGGTGCTTGACGACACCACCAAGAAGCCCGTGATGGACGTGGTGGTCTCCGCGACCTCACCGAGCCTGCAGCGTGAGCAGGTGGTCGTCACGGACGCCCAGGGGAACTACCGCATCCCCCGGCTCCCCGCGGGTACGTACACCCTGAGGTTCGAAAAAGAGTCGTTCAAGCCTTTCGCCCGCCCTGAAATCCAGCTGAAGCCCAACCGCACCATCCGACTGAACGTGGAGCTGCTCCCGGAGAGCTGGTCGTCGACGGAAACCATCGTCGGCGCGCCCCCGACCATCGTCGGCGCGCCCCCGACCATCGACGTGGGATCCACGAACCAGGGCGTGTACGTGGACCCGGAGTTCATCAAGCGCATCGCGGTGGTGCGCCCGGTGGGCAAGGGCGGCGCGACGCGCAGCTTCGAATCCCTGGCGGAGCCCAAGCCTGGCAATGGCTACGTGGTGGACGGTCTGAGCACGAACACCCCGTCGGGCGACGGCGACCCAAACAGCACCAACGACCGCGCGCGTGCCCCGTCCTGGGCCCTGCCACACATGCACATCGTCGTCCCGGACGGCACTCCGCAGACGGTGTACCGCGCGCCCCAGGCCTCGGCGGACCCGACGCCGCAGCCCGCGCCGGAGCGCACCGAGGCCCCGCAGGGTCAGCGCTTCTTCGACATGTACTTCAAGGGCTACGGCGTGAACCCCACCGTGGACACCGAGGAGGAGCGCTTCTCCACCTTCTCCGTGGATACGGACACGGCGTCGTACACACTGACGCGCGCCTACCTGGAGCGCGGCGCGCTTCCCGACGAGCAGGCCGTGCGCGTGGAGGAGTTCGTCAACACCTTCGACTACGACTATGCCAACGCTGCGGACGCGCCCTTCAGCGTGAACGTGGAGGGCTTCCCCTCCCCCGCGCGCAAGGGCTACCAGGTGGTGCACATCGGAGTGAAGGCGCGCGACGTGAGCAACGCGCAGCGCAAGCCGTCACACCTGGTCTTCGTCATCGACGTGTCCGGCTCCATGGCCATGGAGAACCGGCTGGGCCTGGTGAAGCGCTCGCTGCGCCTCTTGGTGGACGCGCTGGATGAGCGGGATCAGGTGTCCATCGTCGTCTACGGCACCACCGCCCATCAGGTGCTGGCCCCCACCAACGCCACGCAGAGGGCCGTCATCCTGAGCGCCATCGACAGCGTCCAGTCGGAGGGGTCCACCAACGCGCAGGCGGGCATGGAGCTGGGCTACACGCTGGCCGCGAGCCACATGCTCAAGGGCGGCATCAACCGCGTCATCCTCTGCTCGGACGGCGTGGCGAACAACGGCGTCACCGAGGCGGATGGCATCTGGGCGCTCGTGAAGGAGAAGGCGGCGGCGGGCATCACCCTGTCCACCGTGGGCTTCGGCATGGGCAACTACAACGACGTGCTGATGGAGCGGCTGGCCCAGGTGGGTGAAGGCAACTACTCCTACGTGGACAAGCTGGAGGAGGCCCGCCGCATCTTCGTGCAGAACCTCACCGGCACGCTCCAGGTGGTGGCCAAGGACGTGAAGCTCCAGGTGGAGTTCGACCGCAAGACGGTGTCCCGCTACCGCCTCATCGGCTACGAGAACCGGCTGCTCACCAAGCAGCAGTTCAACGACGACCGCGTGGACGCGGGCGAGGTGGGCGCGGGCCACGCCGTCACCGCTCTCTATGAAGTGAAGCTGCGCGACCCGTCGCAGACGAACTTCGGCACGCTGCGCATCCGCTACAAGGCCCCGGAGGGCGGCAGCTCGCGCCTCATCGAGAAGGCCATGCCCATGACGCTCCTGCGCCCCGCCTATGAGAAGGCCGCGTCCCCCACCCGCCTGTCCTACGTGGCCGCCGCCTTCGCGGAGAAGTTGCGCGGCTCCTACTGGGCGCGCCCGCTCACCTACGACGCGCTCGTGTCGCTGTGGGAGGAGTTGGGTACGCCGCTGAAGACCCGCGCGGACGTGGTGGAGCTGGGCAACCTCATCCGGCTGGCGAAGAAGCTGGACCGCCGCGAGGACCGCTTCGAGTCCTTCGCGCCGGTGCGCACCATGGACGCCGACCGCGTCCCCACCATCAAGTAGGGACTGTCCGGATGCCGCGCAGGCTGCTGCCCACCCTCGTCGCACTCGTGCTCGGCCTCGCCGGGCTCGCGGTCGGCCTGGGCTATCTCCACCGCATCTTCGCCGCTGAACGCGAGGATGCTCGGGCCTCGCTCCGTTCCCGGCGCGAGGCCCTGGAGCAGTACGCCCGCGCGTCGTTGGGGCAGGCGCTGCGAGAGGGACTGGATGCCTCGCGTTCCACGCTCGCCGCGGCGAAGGAGGATCCGCTCGTGGCCACGCCGGGGCTGTACCTGCGGGAACAGGGGGAGCAGGTGCTGCCGCGGCTGGCTCTCTTCGATACGGCGGGGGACTCCCCCGCGAAGGACCGCTACGCGCGGCTGCGCGCCGGCACGGAGGTCGCGGACGAGGACGAGGGGCCCTGGAAGGAACGGCTGGAGCGGATGGCGCTGGTGGAGCAGTCGCTGAAGGCGAAGGACCGGCGGGCCACGCTGCTGTCGCTGATGGCGATGCTCCAGCACCGCGCCCGCTTCGTGCTCGCGTCCACGAGGGACCTGCCCTCGATGCTGGTGGTGCTGGAGGACGTGGCGGCGCGGGGCGACGTGGTGCCGGACCTGATGCGGGCCCTGGTGCGCGACGGGCTCGTGGATGGACAGGGCGGTGGGCGGCTGGAGGGGTTGCAGCGGCTGCTGTTGCTCAAGCGCTCGCGCTTCACGCCGGAGGACTTCGACTTCCTGCGTGGGAAGGTGGTGGCGCTCTCCATGCGCGTGGGCGTGCCGGTGGCGGACTTCGAAGCAAGGACGCGCGAGATGGCGTCGACGCCGCTTCCCCTGCCGGAGGAAGTGCGGGAGCCGGTGCTGGCGCGGTCCGGCTGGTACCTGGAGCCGCTCCAGGGGGCCGACGTACGCGGGCTGGCGCTGGACCTGTCAGGGCTCCTGGCGGGGCTCACCCGCGAGATGCGGGAGCGCGGCCTGCTGAAGGCGGACGGACACGTGGCCCTGCCGGGGGATGCGCCAGTACTGACGCTGGCGTCGCTGCCGGTGGCGGTGGAGTCGTCCGAGTGGACACGGGGCGAAGAGGCGCTGGAGAGCCGCTACCGGATCAAGACGCTGATGCTGGTCCTGTGCGCGGCGCTGGCGCTCACCATCGCGGTGCTGGCCTTCGTGGCGCAGCAGCGCAAGTACCGCTTCCTGGAGCTGAAGAGCGACTTCGTGGCCACGGTGTCGCACGAACTGCGCACGCCGCTGGCCTCCATCCGCCTGCTCGCGGAGACGCTGGAGTGGCGGGTGGCGGAGGGCGCGGACGCGAAGGACTACCCCGCGCGCATCATCCGCGAGGCGGACGGGCTGGGCTTCCTGGTGGAGAACCTCCTGTCCTTCAATCGCATCGACAAGGGGCGCTGGGTGCCGAAGCTCGCGCCGGTGCGGTTGGACGAGCTGGTCTCCAACCTGCGCCGGGACCTGGAGTCCGGCGCGCCGATGCCGGTGGAGCTGACCGCGGACGTGGACGCGCGTGAACTGAACGCGGACGCGCAGTTGCTGCGGCTGCTGCTTGCGAACCTGGCGCGCAACGCATGCGCGTACAACACGCGAAGCCCCGTGTGCCTGCATGTCCAGACGCTGTCCGGAGGTCGCGTGCACTTCACGGACAACGGCACCGGCATCCCGACGTCCGAGTGGGAGCACGTCTTCGGCGAGTTCTACCGGCTGTCCGGCCGCGACGGCCGCGAGGTCCCCGGCAGCGGGTTGGGGCTCGCGCTGTGCCGGAAGATTGCCCGGCTGCACGGAGGCACGCTGCGCGTGGCGGCCTCCAGCACCGAAGGCACCACCTTCGAACTGACGCTTCCCGAGTACCGGAGCAACGCATGACCACCGCCGCCCCCACCGTCCTCGTCGTGGAGGACGACCCGAACCTACGGCTCGCGCTGCGCGACAACCTGGAGCACCAGGGAGGCTACGCCGTGGAGGAGGCCTCCACGGTGAAGGAGGCGCGCGAGCACCTGTCCCGCCGCGACTTCCAGCTCATCCTCCTGGACGTGATGCTGCCGGATGGAGACGGCTACTCGCTCTGCCGCGCACTGCGAGAAGAAGGCCTGAGCGTACCGGTGCTGATGCTCACCGCGCGCACGCTGGAGGAGGACGTGGTGCGCGGCTTCGAGTCCGGCGCACAGGACTACCTGGGCAAGCCCTACCGGCTGCGCGAATTGCTCGCACGTGTGGGCGCCCACCTGAAGCGCAGTGGCGGTGTCATCCCAGCGAAGGTCCTGCGCTTCGCGGGCTACAGCGTGGACCTGGACCGGCGGCGCGTGGATTCCCCCGAAGGCGCGGAGGTGGAACTGACGCGCAGGGAGTTCGACCTGCTGGCCTTCTTCCTGAAAGAGCGCGAGCGGGCGCTCAAGCGTGACGAAATCCTGGACGCGGTCTGGGGCACGGACGTGGTGGTGGATCCACACACCGTGGACAACTTCGTCTCCAGCATGAAGCGCAAGCTCAAGTGGACCAGCGCCTCACGCTTCTCCATCCAGACCGTGCGCGGCGTGGGCTACCGGATGGAAATCGAGCGAGGCTCCTGACCGCTTGTCAGCCCCGGGACCGCGGGAAAGACTGGCCGCATGGCCTCTGCCCGCCGCGTCCTCGTCCCGCTGCCCGACCATGATTTCGACGTCACCGAGGTGGCCGTCCCCTGGCGCCTGCTCACCGACGCGGGCCACGAAGTGGTGTTCGCCACGGAGAAGGGCCACATGCCCGCCGCGGATCCGCTGCTGCTCACCGGCGTGCTCTTCGGACAGCTGGGCGCGGATCCGGAGCCCAAGCGCTTCTATGGCGACCTCACGCTCACGCAGGCCTTCCAGAAGCCTCTGACCTGGGACGCGGTGACGCCGTCGGATTTCGACGCGCTCCTGCTGCCTGGAGGCCATGCGCCGGGCATGCGGCAGTACCTGGGCAGCGGCGCGCTCCAGGCGAAGGTGGCGGCGTTCTGGGCGCTCCAGCGGCCCGTGGCGGCCATCTGCCACGGCGTGCTGGTGCTGGCGCGCACGAAGGACCCCGCCACCGGCAAGAGCGTGCTCCACGGCACGCGCACCACGTGCCTGCCGAAGTACATGGAGCGCTCCGCGTACCTGCTGACCGCGTGGAAGCTGGGGCGCTACTACCGCACCTATCCCGCGTACGTGGAGGAGGAGGTCGTCGCCGCGCTCGCGGACCCGAGCCACTTCGAGCGAGGCCCCCGCGTCCTGTCCAAGCGCGGCACCGCGACGGACCACGCGCCCGCCTTCGTGGTGGAGGACGGGCGCTACGTGTCCGCGCGCTGGCCGGGGGACGCGTACCTCTTCGCGGAGCGCTTCCTGAAGCGTCTTTCGGATTCCCCGGATTGACTGGATATCTAGCCTGATGGCATGAAGCCAGGAGACTTTGTTCTTTCAGAAAACAAAGTCTACCTGGGATGTACAAATACACCTCCCAGGAGTTCCTCCATCTGCTGGCGGTACCCATGGGAGACGTCATGAGCCACAAGGGAATGATCCGCGGTCTGTCTTTGCTGGGAGTCGTGGGCGCGCTGGCGGGCTGTTCGGGCCCGGAGGCCGGAGACACCGCGCAAGAAGCCGTGGGCCAGGTGGAGAGCGCCGCCGTGGTGTCGACCATCACGGAGGGCGACTACGTCATCCGCTCGGTGCGGACGAACAAGTGCATCGACGTGGCGTCGTCCAGCACGGCGGACGGCGCGAAGGTGCAGCAGTGGGACTGCAACGGCACCAACGCGCAGAAGTTCCACATCTCGCCCACGTCGGGCGGGTTCTGGAAGATCATCAACGTCAACAGCGGCAAGGCCCTGGACATCGTGGGGGTGAGCACCGCGGAGAACGCGGTCCTCCACCAGTGGACCTACGTCGACGGCGCCAACCAGCAGTTCCAGTTCATCAACCGGGGCGGCGTGCAGTTCAGCTTCCACCCGCGCCACACCGGCATGGCCATGGACCTGTCGTACGGCTTGCCTGACAACGGCACCCTCATCGTCCAGTACCCGTTCTACGCGGACCGCGACAACCAGCGCTGGACGTTCGACAAGGTCTCCGGCGGCGGGACCGGGGGCGGCTCGGGCTTCGGGGGCATCCTCACCCGCGACATGTTCAACACCATGTTCCCCGGCCGCAACGGCTTCTACACGTACGACGCGCTCATCGCCGCCGCGAATGGCTTCCCGGGCCTGGCGACGACGGGTGACACCAACACGCGCAAGCGCGAGGTGGCCGCCTTCCTGGCCAACGTGTCACACGAGACGGGCGGGCTCGTGTACATCGAGGAGATCAACAAGGGCGACTACTGCGACACGTCGTGGGGCCCTCCGGGGTGCAGCTGCGCCCCGGGCAAGCGGTACTTCGGACGCGGACCCATGCAGCTGTCGTGGAACGGCAACTACTGCGCGGCGGGCAACGCGCTGGGCCTGCCGCTCCAGGCGAACCCGGACCTGCTGGCCCAGGACGCGAACGCCGCGTGGCGCACGGGCTTCTGGTTCTGGACCACGCAGAACGGCGCGGGCTCCATGACGGCCCACAACGCCATCGTCAACGGCGCGGGCTTCGGTGAGACCATCCGCACCATCAACGGGTCGGTGGAGTGCTACGGCCGCAACCCCGGCCAGGTGAAGAGCCGCGTGGACACGTACAAGCACTTCTGCAGCCTGCTGGGCGTGAGCCCCGGCAACAATCTGGAGTGCTAGGCCCGGTGCGGGTGGCGCTCAGCGCCTCTGGCGAGCGCCACCTGCATCCGTCAGACACGCCCCTAGCGGGCGGGCGCCTGGTTGCGCCAGATGAGCAACACCTGGTTGATGGTGTTCACCCACCGCCGCGCGGCGTCCGCGTCCTCGTAGATGCCGTCCTTCATCAGCTTGAAGACGAAGTCGTTGCCATCCTGGAGGAGCAGCCGGATGCCGTCGCCCTTCCAGAAGCTCTCGCGCACCTCCGCGCGGGCAATGTCCTTCAAGTAGAAGTTGAAGAGCAGCGTGCCGTTGGCGTCCTCGGCGAAGACGCGCTTGCTGGTCATCGTCGCCAGGTAGGTGCCGAAGAACGTGTCATCGGGCCTCCGCGTCGCCACCAGGGACTGCAGCTGGATGTCTTCCTTCGGGGCCAGCAGGACCTTCGTCTTCATGACTCCCCCTCCTCGGACCTGCCGCCCTGGAACAGCGGGCCTTCCTTGTAGAGCTCTGTGTATCCACACGTGTCACAGACCGCGGCGAACAATGAAAGGACCTGCGGCGTCGCGAAGCTGTCGTCCGGCTGCAAGGTGTAGCGGCTGGGGGGGACGGTCAGCAGGGTGTTCGGGCAGTTGATGCAGAGGAGGGTCTTCGACTCCTTCTGCACAGGGTGTGCGCGCAGGGGCATGGACTCAGTCCTCGGTGATCTTGTTGTGGCCGCGAGGCGTGTTCTTGTTGATCTTGTCCCGCGCCGCCTGGTCCTTCATCCGCGCGATGTCCGCCTGCGTCTGCTCGTGGCGGTTCGAATCGATCCGGTCATAGGCGTCGTCCATGACGGCCCCCAGCCGGCTCTTATACACATCTCCTATCCCCCGCAACCCGCGGC